>JACIWT010000006.1 GCA_014360825.1 Chloroflexota bacterium
CGGGTTGTAACCCAACGCCACCAGCCCTCACGACAGTCGGCAAAAATGTCACTTCTTACACCGACACCAATAATAACAATGGTTTTGGCCCAGGAACTTGGGTTTATGAAATTAGACCGTTTAAAGATGGTGGTGCCGAACTAAATTGTTCTGATTATCCTAATGTGATTGCTACTCCAACCCCAACTTCTACCCCCACTCCCACTCCGGTTCCGGTTTGCACATTGATTCTTTCTCCGGATTCCTTGACCTTGGAAGAGGGGGGAGAAGGGCCGCAGGTAGCCAGTGTCACCACCAGCGGAACAGTTAACCGGGTTTGGTTTTTCTCGGAAAATACCGGGGTGGCAACCGTTGACCCGGCCAATGATTGGAGTAAGAGCAGCAAGGAGAGTCCATGAGCCAGGTATACATTGCACGGTGCACGGACTATACGTCAGAGCGGGTGGAGGCCGCGGTGCGGGCCAGCGTGGACGCATTGGGCGGTATGCGCGCCTTTGTGTCGGCAGGGCAGCAGGTGGTCCTCAAGCCCAACCTGCTGCAGGCCCAACCGCCAGAGCGGGCCATCACCACTCACCCGGCGGTGGTGCGCGCTGTGGCCCGTTTGGTGATTGAGGCTGGTGCCAAGCCCATTATCGCCGACAGCCCTATTGGGCCTCTCACTGTGCCAATTTTGCATCGCACTTACCAGCGCACTGGCCTCGCTCTCGTGGCGGAGGAAACCGGCGCGGAACTGAATTACGATACGAGCGCCGTGCGCCTCTCCCACCCCAATGGTAAGTTGATCAAAATGGCGGACATCCTGCGCGTTGTGGCCGAGGCTGACGCCATCATCTCCCTGCCAAAACTCAAAACCCACAACTTCACCGTCTTCACCGGCGCTACGAAGAACCTTTTCGGCACCATCCCTGGCATTGCCAAGGCTGGTTACCACACGGCTCTGCAAACGGTGGAGCGATTTTCGGATATGCTTCTGGATTTGATGGACCTCTGCCGCCCTGTGCTCACGGTTATGGATGCCGTGGTAGGAATGCACCGTGACGGCCCTTCAGGCGGTGAGCCAATCCAGATTGGCCTTATCCTGGCCTCTGCCGACGGCGTGGCACTGGATGTGGTCGCCACGACCCTGGTTGGTCTCTCACCATTGGATGTGCCGCCACTGCGAGCGGCTGTGGAGCGCGGGCTGACAGCCGGGCGAGTGGAAGACATCGAGGTGTTAGGTCTATCGTTAGAGGAAGCACGCGTGGAGGGCTTTGTTCCATCGCGCACTGGGATAGGAAGTAATGCTCTTGTCGCTCGACTGCCTGCAATAGTTCGCGACCGTGTCAGCCGTCAACTGGTCGCCACGCCCCGCGCTGGGCCGAACTGCATTGGTTGCGGCCTCTGTGCTCAAAACTGCCCGGTGGGGGCTATCACCATGGTGGGTGGCCGGGCGCGTATGAAACTGGACTCCTGCATCCGCTGCTATTGTTGCCACGAGGTTTGTCCCGAAAATGCAGTGGAATTGCATCGGCCCTTCCTGACGCGCGTGCTCAACCGGTAGCGGTGATTTCTTGCACCAGTCCGAGCACCCACTCCATCCCCTCTCGGAAGAAGGACTCGCTGTCGTTGTAAAGGAAATCGGGCTCAAAGACGATTGGGCAGCGCGGATGTATCTCCAAGACGATTCGCAGTACCGTCGGGATATCAATCCAGCCGTCGGCCGGATCGAGGGAGGGATGTACAGGTACATGGCGGAACTTGCGCCAGGCACTTATCCCCCGCGAGTTCCAGAGATGTAGCGCCCTGGTGTGTGGAGCCAGCACTTCGACTTCTTTGAGATAATCTGTGCCGTAGAGATCGGCGTGATGGAACAAGTGGCCAATGTCCAGACATATTCCGAGTGGCGGGAGGTCCTGCGCGATGGCAGCCCAATCCTCTGGTCTTTCGATGTCGGGGTCATAGCCCGCGTATTCCAGCAAAATAGGCACGCCGTATTCTTCCACCATCTCCGCTAACCGCTCGGCACTCCGCATAGCCAGGGACAGCGCTTTCCTGCGGCCTAAGTCGCCAGACACACCACCTCCGAAATGCAACACTACGTACCGCGCCCCCCAATCCTGCGCCAGGCTCAGGTTCTCCTCAATGAGCGCGAGGGCACGCTCGCGCACCTCCCGTTCGGGGTGGATACATAGACCCAGGAGAGGCGGGTGGGGATAATCGGGTGGGCAGGTCAATGGGTGGTGGATGCTAGTGGGCAGATGGTCAGTTCGTACGCGTTGTTCTAATTTTTCCAAAGCGGGAGGACGGAAATTGAAAGCCTCCCAATGATAGAGGCCGGGGTTGAGCACGTCTTCCATCGTGGCTTTGCTGCGGACAAAGGCCGGAAAATCGAAGTCCGGACCAGGCAAGCCGGCACCCAGATCATCGTGAGTGGTCACGGCCATCCCTCTGCCAGCGCCACGCACTCCCTCGCCGTCCCTTCCACCCGCACACCGCGTATCAGGTAGCCATCTTGTACTAGCCGGTTCACTGTAGCCTCGAGATAACTCTGCTCCCAGCCAAATAAGTGCACGAGTACCTGCTCTTCTACTGCCAGTACATTCTCCAGGTACTGCCGTAGGATAGTCTGCATCGCCTCGCGACCGCTGATGCGCTGGGCCTGTTCGACGACCTCGGGGAAGCGGCGAGTGAATAAATCATAGACGTAACAATAACCCCAAGCGTTTGCGTCTGAGATGCCCACTTTCGCGATCTTGAAATCGGCTTGCAATTCGCGGATGGCACGATCGAAGCGACTCATGTTCGTTTTCCCCGCCAGCAGTGCCTCCCGCCGCAACTGGCTGGTGGGCATGGCCCCGCCCTCTAATAGCGCCTCGTAGATCCGCCGCGCCTCGTCGCTCAGCCGGCCGTCGCGGTATTGCTGCAGGTACTCGTAGGGGTCGCCATAGTTCTCGGAGAGGGCGTAGAAATGGGGCAATAAGCGCAGGGAGATGAGCGTGGGTTTCTTGCGCACTACCTTGCCGTAGTAAAAGCACTTGCGCTCCGGCAAAGAATCCTTCCACGTCCAAGTCAGGTCAAGCGCGTAGTCGTTGTGATGGTCCGGCAGAGGCCGTTCGCTGCCGTTGATGGCTTCCCACAGGTTGGGCATAGGGGCGTACTCGTCAGGGAAGAGGGAGCAGAAGCCCACCTCATCCACAAAGCGAACAGCGTCGTCCTCAGTGCGCAGGGCGAGGTCAGGGCGACGGTGAAAACGTCGCTCGCGCCAGGCCGTGATCTGTTCAGCAGTGAGTTTCACGGTCATGACATCAGTCTAGCCGGACCAGGAATTCATACCTGACCTTACTCTTTGCACAAGATTAGGACGGAAAGTTGTGGCAAAACTCAACCTACAAATTCACCGATCAATGTCTTCCCCGCCAGTTCCTCGGGACTCATATCCTTGGCCCGGGAAATGGGCACGCAGGTCTCTTTGAAATGACGCAGCATCCTCGCCGGGGTGGGCAGGTCGTTGCGCCGACCGAACTGGGTGGGGCACGAAGAAAGAACCTCCACAAAGGCGAAGCCCTTATGCAGCAGCGCCTTCTGGAGAGCCTTGATGAGCGGACGGATATGCCAGACGGAATAGCGGGCCACGTAGGAGGCCCCCGCCGCAGCAACCAGTCTTGAGAGGTCGAAAGGTGGCTCGGGATTGCCCTTCGGCGTCGTGGCGGTCATAGCACCGAGGGGTGTAGTGGGTGTCACTTGCCCACCGGTCATACCATAGATACTGTTGTTAGCGCAAATCACAGTCATATCCAGATTGCGCCGTGCGGCGTGGATCAGGTGATTACCGCCAATAGAGGCGATGTCGCCATCACCGCCGATGACTACCACGTTGAGTTTCGGGTTGAACAGCACAGCGCCAGTAGCGAAGGCTACCGGACGGCCGTGGGTGACGTGTAGCGTGTCCGCATTGAAATGGGGGCTGGGTATCCAGCCGCCGCAACCGATGCCGGAGACAAAGAGCATGGAATCCATGTCCAATCCGAGTTCGTCAATGGCACGCAGGATGGCGCCCATCAGGATGCCGTGCCCACAGCCGGGGCAGAAAGGAGTTGGGAAAGATTTAGGGCGAATATACTTGAGAATGGATGCAGTAGAACCTAGTGGTACAACCATTAGCCCAAATTCCCCATTGCCACCAGGATTTCGTCCGACGTAATCACTTCGCCATCGGTTTTGTGATAGCCCACAGCGTTGGGGGCCACGCGCTGGACCTCGCGCAGCACTTGTCCCCGATTCATCTCTGCCACCAATACATAACGCGCTCCTGCGGCCGTCTGGCGCACTTCGTCTTCAGGAAAAGGCCACAGGGTTCGCAGCCGCAAAAGGCCTACTCGCCGCCCAGCCTCCCTTGCTTCCCGTGCCGCACCTAAAGCGCTGCGAGCGGTGAAACCGAAGGAGACGAGTAATACATCCAACTCTCCGTTGCAGAGATAGCGCTCGACGGCGGTTACCTCGTCTAAGTGATTTCGCACTTTACTGACCAATCGTTCTACCAGTGAGGCCTGGGCGTGGGCGTCTGAAGTGCGCCGGTAACCCCACTCGTCATGGGTGGAGCCAGTAACAAGCAACCGAGCCCCCTCGCCGAAAGCAGGCATGGGCGGCACCTCGGAACTCCCAAACGGCGGGCTCCCCACCTCTTTTTCGCGGTGATACACTCGCGTGAGCGGTGGCACCGCGAAATTCTCGCGCAAGTGGCCCACTGCTTCATCGCTCAGCAGGATCACGGGTACGCGGAACCGCTCCGCTAAGTTGAAGGCGCGAATGGTCTCGGTGTACATCTCGCTCACGGACCAAGGAGCCAGGACGATGATCTCGTAGTCGCCATGTGCGCCCCAGCGGGCCTGCATCACGTCACCCTGGGCGGGACGGGTGGCCTGTCCCGTGCTGGGCCCGGCGCGTTGCACATCCACTACCACGCAAGGAGTCTCGGTGATGAGAGCATAGCCGATGTTTTCCAGCATCAGGCTGAGGCCCGGCCCCGACGTGGCAGTCATAGCCTTCGCCCCAGCCCACGCTGCACCGATGACCGAGGCCATAGAGCCGATTTCGTCTTCCATCTGAATGAAGACGCGCCCCTCGAGATCCGCAAATCGGCGGCAGATGTGCTCCATGATTTCGCTGGCTGGGGTGATAGGGTATCCCGCGTAGTAATTGCAGCCGGCGGCGATCGCCCCTTCGGCGCAGGCCTCGTCGCCCTGCATGAAATGAGCGCCCGGCTTCAGAATGCTCGGCACTTCGGTCCAACCCACACTCAAGCCTCCTCAGTTACAGTGATGGCCAGGTCAGGGCAAAGCAGTTCGCACTGCATACAAGCGGTGCAGTCCTCGGGCCGGGCGACGACTACGGGATGGAAGCCGCGCAGGAAAGTTTGCTGGTCGGATTCCAGGACGTGGCGGGGGCAGACCTCGATGCAAATATGACAGCCTTTGCACCAGGCTGAGTTGATTTCGACCTTATTTGGCACTGAATCTACTTCTTCAGGCGTTTACGGAACTCCTCAGTCAGCGCCGGCACAACTTCGAAGAGATCGCCCACAATGCCGTAAGTTGCGACATTGAAAATGGGTGCCTCGGGGTCTTTGTTGATGGCCACGATGACCTTGGAAGTTTGCATACCTGCCAGGTGCTGGATGGCCCCCGAAATGCCACAGGCAATGTATAGGTCCGGGCGCACCGTGCGTCCCGTCTGCCCGACCTGATGGGCGTAGGGTATCCATCCCGCGTCCACTGCCGCACGCGAGGACCCGACGGCTCCACCTAACACCTCTGCCAGTTCACGGATGGGCTTGAATCCCTCGGGGCCGCCCACGCCGCGCCCACCCGACACGATGATCTTGGCGTCGGCCAGGTTGACTTCGCCCTCCTCGACAATGAAGTCCACCACCTTGCTGGCGATCTCCGCCTCAGACATCTTGGGCTTGAGGCGCACGATCTGGCCTTCGCGGGTACTATCCGGCTGGGGCATTTCGAACACGCGGTGGCGCACCGTGGCCATTTGCGGCCGGTGATTGGGACAGATGATGGTGGCCATAATGTTGCCGCCGAAAGCCGGACGGGTCTGTTTGAGCAGGCCGGTCTCGGGGTCAATTTCCAGCCCGGTGCAATCCGCGGTCAAACCGGTGAAAAGTTGCGTGGCTACCGCCCCGGCCAGGTCGCGCCCACGAGAACTGGCACCCAGGATGAAGATCTCTGGCTTGTACTCTTTCACCAGTGAGACCAGGGCGTCCGCGTAAGGCGCAGTGCGGTAAACGGCCAAACTGGGATCGTCCAACAGAAACACGCGGTCTGCGCCGTACCAGATGGCTTCTTTCGCTATGTGTTCTACGTCGCTGCCGAGTACGCAGGCAGTCAGCGCCGTGTTGCGCTGGTCGGCCAATTTGCGTCCCTGGCCCATCATCTCCCATGAGATGCTACCTGCCTGGCCGTTGAATTGCTCCACCCACACCCAGACACCCTGGTAGGCATCTAGCGAGGGAGCAGCGACCTCCGCGCGCTCAGGCAGGCTCAGTGCCTCAACAGGGCACTCTGGAATACAGGCTCCACAAGCCGTGCAGTTCTCGTTGGCTACGGCGACGCCATCTATCACTTTGACTGCCCCGAAGGGGCAAACGACTTCGCAGGCTCCACAGCCAGTGCAAAGGTCAGTATCTACTTTTAACAGGCTGCTCAACGCTGTCCTCCCTAAATGATTTTCTCTGCCAGGAGTTTATCGGCCAGTTTGGCCGCCTTCTCCTGAACGGTTTCGCCCTCAATGATCTGCACCTGCCCCCCGCGTTTGGGCGGGTTGAACACTTTGATCACCCGCGTGGGCGAGCCGTCGAGGCCGAATTTGGTGGTGTCGGCGCCTGGCAGGTCAGCGGCTGTCCAGATGGGTATCTCTGTTTTTGCCGCCCTGCGGATGCCAAGCAAAGTGGGGTAGCGAGGCTGGTTGATGTCCTTCACCACAGTGATGAGAGCGGGCAGGCTGGAGGTAACCACCTCACGACCCTCTTCGAGCAGACGTTCCACGGTGATGGTCTTTGCCGCGGGGTCCATTTCGCGGATCTTGAAGACGTACGTTAGTTGGTTGATGCCCAATTGACAGGCCACACCCGGTCCCACCTGGCCTGTATCGCCATCAATGGCTTGTTTGCCGCAGATGATGATGTCGTAGTCGCCGATCTTGCGGATGGCCTGGGAAAGGGTGTAGGCGGTGGCCCAGGTATCTGATCCGGCGAAAGCGCGGTCTGAGAGCAGGATGGCCTCATCGGCGCCCATCGCCAGTGCCTCTTTGAGTGCTTCGACGGCCTGGGGTGGACCCATAGAGAGCACGGTAACTTTGCCGCCGAATTTCTCCTTGAGCCGCAGCCCCTCTTCGATGGCGTAGGTATCGAAGGGGTTGATGATACTCGGCACACCCTCACGGATCAGCGTGCCGGTTTCCGGGTTGATCTTGACCTCGGTTGTATCAGGCACCTGTTTGATGCAGACAATGGCGTGCAAGTTCTCAGCCTCCTTGTAGATAGTGTGGTGTTCCAAGGCATGTCGGAAGCCCGACGCGGGGCGGATTATACAACGGATTTGGGGGGCGTGCAACTTTTTGGGGTGCCTGTTTGCAGACTATCGACCTTTTGCGTATAATGTTCGCCGTGTGTCTTCCCAAGCCACGGAACGGCAGTCTCATATCCGCCACAACCGAATACCTGGGACGTCTTCGCAGACAATTCTTGTGGAAAGGATCCATCGAGTATGAGCCAAAACGCTGATCAAGCCACTCCACTTGAGGCTACCCGCTCTGAGCCCTCACCACCCTGCGTGGTCGCGTGTCCTGTGCATACCGACGTCAGGGGCTACATCCACGCCATTGCCCGCGGTGATTTCGAGGCTGCGTACGCTATAGCGCGTGCGCCTAACCCCTTCGTGTACGTCTGCGGCCGGATTTGCGCCCAGCCTTGTGAGGAGCAGTGTCGTCGGGGCAAGGTGGATGAGCCCATGGCTATTCGGGCTCTGAAGCGCTTTGCCACCGAGCAACACGATCTGACGACTGGGCATGGTCCCCCACTCCCCCAGGTGGAGCGCAAAGGCGAGCGCATCGCCATCATCGGCGCCGGGCCCGCTGGGCTGACGGCTGCCCACGATCTGGCCCGCATGGGCTATCAGGTGACGGTCTTCGAAGCGCACGATGAGCCGGGGGGTATGTTGCGACTGGGGCTACCCAAATACCGCCTCCCCCGGGAGGTGATTGATCTGGAGGTCACCCATATCCTCCAACTGGGTGTGGAACTGAAAACCGGCGTGCGCATTGGGACGGATTTGACCCTCTCCGATATCAAGGCTCAAGGATACAAAGCCATTTTCATCGCTATAGGAGGGCACAAAGGCCGGGGCTTGCGCGTGGAGGGTGTGGAGTTAGAGGGCGTGCTCAATGGCGTGGATTTCCTACGCGCCATCAATACCGGCCAAGAAGTGAAACTGGGTAAGCGGGTAATCGTGATCGGCGGGGGCAATGTGGCCGTGGACGTGGCTCGCTCCGCAGCGCGATTGGCACCCTTTGGCGAGCGAGAGATCCTGATGATGTGCCTGGAGTGCCGCGAGGAGATGCCCGCCCACGAGTGGGAAATCGAGGAGGCCCTCAAAGAGGGCATTCAGATATATCCCTCCTTAGGGCCCAAGCGCATCCTGGGGCGCAATGGCCGAGTCACCGGCGTGGAAACCATCGTTTGCTGCTCGGTCTTCGATGAGCAAGGCCGTTTCAATCCCGCCTTTACCCCTGGCACGGAGTCCGTCCTGGAGGGTGATACAGTAATCCTCGCCATTGGGCAAGCCTCGGATCTTTCCTTTATCCATAAGGAAGATGGGATAGAGATTTCTCCTCGGGGCACCATCGTGGTGGACAAGACGACCCTGGCCACCACCGCGCCCGGCATCTTCGCCGGCGGAGAGGTAACCACTGGCCCAGATATTGCCATAAGTGCTATAGCCCAGGGCCACCGGGCGGCCAGATCCATTGACGCCTATTTGCGGGGCATAGACTCGGCAACGGTGCAGGTCCCGGAACCAGAGGAATTGGGTGCACTTTCAGACCAGACTATCTCCCACGTCCGGCCTGTGAAGCGAAATGCCATCCCCTCCCTGCCGTTGGAGAAACGCTCCAACAATTTCAATGAAGTGGAACTGGGCTATACAGAGGTCATGGCAGTGCGGGAGGCGTTGCGTTGCCTGACCTGCGGTGCTGGTGCAGTTGTGGACACAGACAAATGCGCCGCCTGCCTGACCTGTGTGCGAGTTTGTCCCTATGAGGTGCCCCGGGTGAAGACCAGCGCTGCAAACATCGCTGTGGAGCAGTGTCAGGCCTGTGGCATCTGCGCCAGTGAGTGCCCAGCCAAGGCGATCACTCTGAGAATCCAGAGCGAAGAGGAGATGGTAGATGGAATCCGCGCGGCTTTGAACACGGTGCCGTTAAACGGCAAGCCGCGGATCTTGGGGTTCGTCTGCCGTTATTGTGTTTACGGTGATGGCCAGCAGCCACAGTCCCTGAAAGTCCAGTTGCCTGACAATGTAGCCCTCTTGGAGGTGCTTTGCACGTGCAAGGTGGACGTGCGTCAACTGTTGAGAGCCTTCGAATTCGGTGCCGATGCGGTGTATGTGGTGGCTTGCCGCGAGGGTGATTGTCATCACACGACCGGCGCTCGCCGCACGCAGAACCACGTCTCCTATGCCAAGAAACTCCTGGGCGAGATCGGACTGGGCAGCGAGCGGCTGGATTTCTTCACTCCGGATAGTTCCCCAGACGTGATTCTGCAGGCAGCGGAGATTATGGCTCAGCGGGTTCTCGAACTGGGGTCCAATTCGCCCGGATTAGACCCTTCCGCTGGGTGAGGGCTAGGCAGGGGATTGGCAACGTGAGCGAGCAGCGGACCACTACAATGTTACCACCTGCCGACCGAGAACTGGACCTGCGTGGTGAGGTCTGCCCGTACACATTTATTAAGACCAAACTGATGCTGGAGCAAATGCAACCCGGTCAAGTGCTGCGGGTCATCGTGGATTATGAACCGGCAGTGCACAATATCCCGCGCAACTTGCGGGCGCAGGGCCAAGATACGATGGATGTTCGCGCGCTGGAAGATGGTCAATGGGCTATCACGGTGCGGGTGATGGCAGAGTGTAATGGTGGGTAGCCTGGCCAGTTGCCCTCGGTGAATGAGGGCGTCCTTATGTGTTGATGCGTGAAAGGGCGAACGCTAGCGATATGACAGTTAACCTTGGCTTCAGTGAGGAGCAGATACACCGCTACAGTCGCCATATTCTCCTGCGCGAAATCGGCGGTAAGGGCCAGCGGAAACTGATGGATTCTAGTGTATTGATCGTCGGCGCAGGGGGCCTGGGCTCATCGTCTGGCTTATATCTGGCAGCGGCAGGGGTAGGGCGGCTAGGCTTCGTGGATAACGACGTGGTGGATATTTCCAATTTGCACCGTCAGATATTGCACCGCACGTCGGATATTGGCCGACCGAAGACCGAATCGGCAGCAGATGCAGTGCGTGCTCTCAACCCAGAAGTGAAAGTAGAGCAGCATCAGGTGAAACTTACTTCCGCCAACGCATTCGATATCATTGCGGGTTACGATCTGGTGGTGGAAGCCAGTGACAATTTCCCCACCAAATACCTGGTGAATGACGCCTGTGTCCTGTTGGGCAAACCGCTGATCCTGGGCGCAGCCGTGCAACTGTTAGGTCAAATCATGGCTATTGCGCCCCGAGAGGGCCCATGTTATCGCTGCCTTTTCCCAGTGCCGCCACCACCGGGCACTGTGCCTACCTGCCAGGAAGCAGGGGTTTTCGGGCCAGTGCCCGGAGTGATCGGTTGTATTCAGGCTGCTGAAGCGATCAAAACCTTAGTGGGCTTTGGCGAACGGTTGGTGGGACACCTGCTGATATACGACGCCCTGACCGCCGAGTTCACAGATGTGAAGATCGAGCGCAATCCATCGTGTGCCGTATGCGGTGACACGCCGACGGTGACGGGGCTGATAGACTACGAGCGTTTTTGTGGAGAGCGATGAGGGTGCTAAATCCCCTTGCTCTGGTGGTTATAGCACGCTTTTCACAGGCACACTATGTCGCTTTCTTGGGTTCTGCGGAAACAACGCAACTTTTCTGAGGATATGGAGGAACACAATGATTGTGGGTGAACAGAAGCCCCTGCAGGAGATCAAAGACATGATCGCCGGGGCGGAGAAAGTATTATTGCTTGGCTGTGGGACCTGTGTCACCATTTGTTTCGCTGGTGGCGAAAAGGAGGTAGGCATCCTGGCCTCTGCGCTGCGCCTGGCCACACGGTTAGATGGCAAAGAAGTGGATATCCGCGAGGCCACTGTCCAGCGTCAGTGCGAGTGGGAATATGTGGACGAGGTGGCCGATCAGATTCAGGAGGCCGATATCGTGGTCTCGCTGGCTTGTGGCATCGGTGTGCAGACCGTTGCCGAGCGCTTTCCTGATGTTTGGGTCGTGCCGGGGTTGAACACCTCGTTCCTGGGCCAGCCCGTAGAACAGGGGGTGTGGTCTGAGCGCTGTGCGGCCTGCGGCAACTGCCTTCTGATGTACACGGGAGGCATCTGTCCCATCGCCCGTTGTTCTAAGAGTTTGCTCAATGGCCCCTGTGGTGGTTCTCAAAACGGCAAGTGCGAGATCAACCCCGAGGTGGATTGCGCCTGGCAGTTGATCTACGATCGGCTTAGTCGACTGGGGCGGCTCGACCTTATCACAGAAAACATGCCAGCGAAAGACTGGTCCACCAGCCGGGATGGGGGGCCGCGCAAGATCGTGCGGGAGGATTTGAGGATATGACCACTGTCAGCAATCTGCAACGCGTCCTCACGAAAGGCCACTTCGCGGTCACGGGTGAAATCGGACCCCCACAAAGCGCCGATGCCTCGGTCATCACCAGGAAGGCGGCTTATCTGAAAGGCAATGTGGATGCAGTGAACATCACGGATTGCCAAACTGCCGTGGTGCGTATGTCCAGCATCTCGGTGGGCAAGATGTTGATTGACTTGGGAATCGAGCCGGTCATACAAATGACCTGCCGGGACCGCAATCGCATCGCTATCCAGAGCGATCTTCTAGGTGCGTGGGCACTGGGAGCGCGCAACCTGCTCTGCCTAACGGGTGACCACCAGAGTTTCGGCAATCATCCTACAGCCAAGAATGTGTTTGACCTAGATTCGATACAGTTGCTCGATATGGTGCGCCGCATGCGCGACGATAAGGTGTTTATGTGCGGCGAAGAAATCAAGGGTACCGAACCGCGTTTCTTCATTGGGGCGGCGTCCAATCCCTTCGCTGATCCCTTTGATTTTCGCCCCCTTCGACTAGCCAAGAAGGTGAAGGCTGGGGCGCAGTTCATCCAGACTCAACTCATCTACAACGTTCCCAAGTTCTCCGAGTTTATGCGTCGCGTGTGTGATCTGGGCCTGCACGAGAAGGTATACATCCTGGGCGGTGTGGGACCCATCAAATCGGCAGGCGCGGCGCGTTATATGGCTACCAAAGTGCCGGGCATGGACGTGCCTGCCGAGGTTGTGGATCGAATGGTGAAGACGCCCAAGGAACGAGCACGTGAGGAAGGCATCCAGATCTGCGTGGAGATCATCCAGCAACTGCGGGAGATACCAGGTGTGGCGGGTGTGCATGTTATGGCCATCGAGTGGGAGGAGGCTGTGCCAGAAATCCTGACCCAGGCTGGGTTACTGCCACGACCAGTTATTCCTCCTGAGATCACTACGGCAGAGCAATGATGCGATGGCGCACTACCGATGGCATAAAAGAAGTGTTCTTGGGGAGTAGCGTTCGCGGCAGAACGAGGATTTGATTATAGAGCCAAAATTTGTTATTATTTTGAACCAGTGTTGACAAGCAACAAGAATTCGTGCGGCGACGAGGCCATTTCACATCCCTAGACAGCCGTGGGAGTGACAAACCGTCCGCCTGCCTTTTTCTAATCCCCGGCTGTTTTACGTGGTTTTCAGTAAACGAAGGAGTGACGAATGTTCACCGAGAAGACGATTAACCAGTTCCTGGACGAACTGGCCTCCAAAGCCCCAGTGCCGGGAGGAGGAAGTGCTGCCGCCTTAGGAGGTGCATTAGCCGCAGCGCTGCTCAGCATGGTGTGCAACCTCACTATTGGGAAGAAGGGTTATGAGGACGTTGAGTCTGATATGAAAGCCCTGCTTTCCGAGTCCGAAGCTTTGCGTGCTCGCTTCCCTCTCCTCCTGGAACGCGATACCCAAGTGTACAGCCAGGTAATGGATGCTTACCGCCTACCCAAAGATACCCCTGAACAGAAGGCGGCCAAGGAAAAAGCAATGCAGACAGCACTGGTGGCTGCCGCCGAAGTCCCTCTTGAAATCGCTGCCGGTTGCGCCCGCGTCGTAGAGTTGGCTATGACCGCCGCCCAAAAGGGCAACAAATGGGCGGTGAGCGATGCGGGTGTGGCCGTGGTGTTGGCGGAGGCTGCCATGCGGGGCGCACTCTTGAACGTTGAGATCAACCTTGCCAGCATTACAGACCGAGAGTACGTTCGGAAGACCCGCGCGAGGATGGATGAGATTACAGCAGGCAAGGCCGAACTGAAAGAGCGTGTGATGGACGTGGTGCTCCAGAGCATACGTGGGTGAGGAGGCAAAGATGAGCGCTGTTATCTTAGATGGCAAGGCATTAGCCAAACAGATGAAGGATGAGGTTGCGGCAGAGGTCGCTGAGTTCAAGGCAAAGCATGGCTTCGCGCCGACCATCGCCGTGGTCCGTGCCGGGGAGGACCCCGCCTCGGTGAGTTATGCGAAGAGCATCGCCAAGAGTTTTGAGAGCGTGGGGATGGGCTTCCAACTTCATGTCCTACCCGAGATGGCTTCACAAGCCGAGATCGTAAGCACCGTGGCCCAGTTAAGCGCCAGTAAGGATGTGCAGGCTATCCTGATTCAGGAACCATTGCCCAAGGGTATTGACCCCGAAGCGGTTATCGGTGCTCTTTCGCCTGACAAAGACGTAGATGGCGTGCACCCCGTTAACGCAGGGCGCCTGGCCCAGGTAGCCCCAGCCGGACGTGCCCCTGGCGTGGGCGAGTTCATCGTTCCGGCCACACCTGCGGGCGGGCTGGAAATCCTGAAGCGCTACCAGGTGCCAATCGCGGGGAAACACGCAGTTGTAGTAGGACGATCGAACATCGTGGGTAAGCCGATGGCGCTCCTTCTCTTGCGCGAAAACGCTACTGTTACCATCTGTCATTCACGTACCGCCGACCTCCCCGCCGTCTGCCGCTTAGGCGATATACTATGTGCTGCGGTGGGACAGGCCAATATGATCAAGAGGGATTGGATCAAGCCAGGTGCAGTTGTAGTGGATTTCGGCGTCAATTTTGTCGATGGTGTAATGACCGGCGATGTGGATTTCGCCGCTGCGTCGGAAGTGGCAGAGATGATCACCCCCGTTCCTGGTGGGACAGGACCCGTTACCAACATCATGCTGCTCAAAAATGCCCTCTCAGCGGCGCGACGGCAGGTGAAATAGCAAATTCGCTGAACCAAATCGCAGTTGAGATGTTTTGTTCATCCAGATCTAAGCAACGAATCACAAAAGGAGGAATCTATGGCAGGCAAGATGCTCGTGAAGGTCAGGAAAGATGTTCCCAGCGACATCGAGATCGCACAGGAAGCCACTTTGCGGCCGATCATCGAGGTTGCCGAAGAGGTTGGTCTGACCGAAGATGAATTGGATTTGTATGGCAAATACAAAGCCAAGGTTCACCTAAGCGTCCTGGAACGGCTGAAGGACCGACCTAATGGCAAGTACATTGATGTAACGGCCATCACACCTACGCCCTTGGGTGAGGGCAAGACCGTCACCACGATCGGCGTGAGTCAGGGCTTAAGTTACCTGGGCAAGCGGGTATTCACCTGCATCCGACAACCCTCGATGGGCCCGACGTTTGGCATTAAGGGCGGTGCGGCAGGTGGCGGCTACTCCCAGATTTTGCCTATGGAGGACTTCAACCTGCACTTGACAGGCGACATCCACGCGGTGGGCGTGGCGCACAATCTACTCGCGGCGGCCATTGACGCCCGCATCATGCACGAAGACGAGATGAGCGACGAGGCGCTAGCAAAATTCTGCCCCGAGATCCCTCGCTTGAACATTGACCCTTATTCTATTCAATGGAACCGGGTGGTGGATGTGAATGACCGTGCACTGCGCAGGGTGATCATTGGTCTGGGCACCTCGGATGATGGCCGCCCCCGCCAGACTGGCTACGACATTACGGTAGCCTCGGAGATCATGGCCATCCTGGCTTTGGTGGACGGGTATAAGGGCATCCGGGACCTGCGTGAACGGTTAGGCCGGATCGTGTGGGGCACGGATAAGAAAGGTAATCCACTCACAGCAGAGCATCTGAAAGTGGCCGGGGCCATGACCGTCCTGATGAAAGACGCCCTAATGCCCAATTTGATGCAAACGCTGATGGGCAGTCCAGCCTTCGTCCATGCGGGCCCCTTTGCCAACATAGCCCATGGCAACAGCTCCATCATAGCCGACCAAATCGCCCTCAAACTGGCAGATTATGTAGTCACGGAGAGCGGATTCGGTGCTGACTGCGGCACAGAGAAATTCATGAACATTAAGTGCCGCTATAGCGGGCTTATACCCAACTGCGTGATCATCGTGGCCTCTGTCCGTGCTCTCAAGATGCACGGTGGAGGCCCAAAGGTCACGCCAGGCCGGCCCTTAGATCCTGCCTACACGGAAAAGAACGTGGCCCTGTTAGAGAAGGGGCTGCCAAACTTGATTCAGCACATCGAGAACGTCCTTAAGTTTGGAGTACCCGTGGTGGTAGCGGTCAACCGCTTTAAGAGTGATACCGACGAGGAAGTCGAGTTGATCCGGAAGGCTGCGGTGGAGGCTGGGGCAGAGGGTGCTTTTATCAGCGAGGTCTGGGCCAAGGGTGGTGAAGGCGGCGCTGAATTGGCGGAGGCCGTGATATCCGCCTGCGAGAGGCCAACCAACTTCAGATTTCTGTATCCGCTGGATTGGCCGATAAAAAAGAAGATCGAAACGATTGCCACGGAGATCTATCGGGCGGAGAAGGTGGATTACTTACCAGAGGCCGAGCGCAAAATCGCGCTCTTCACGAAACTTGGCTACGACAAACTGCCCATCAACATGGCTAAGACACACCTCTCATTTACCCACGATCCGACAATCAAGGGCGCGCCGCGAGGTTGGACCCTGCCTATTCGCGACATCCGAGCCAGCGTGGGTGCCGGGTTCCTGTACCCTCTGTGCGGTGAGATGCGCACCATGCCGGGGTTGCCATCGCGGCCTGTCTTCGTGAACATTGATGTTGACCTGAAGACGGGCAAAGTCATCGGCCTATCCTAAACAGCGTGCGTACGGGGTAAATCTGGGATAGGGTCACAGCGACGTGACACTGTAGTCAAGGGTTTCGGTCAGATAGGGAGGATGTACTATCCTCCCTATCATTGAAATTTGCTGGCATTTGTGCCTGTGCTATAATTTATAAAATATTTGGCAGGAAGCGAGAAGGGTAACGTCTTTACCATCACGGTGCGGGCGCTACAGAACGCTTCTCCTAGCCAAACAAATTGCAAAGGAGCAAGGAGAATGGAAAAAACGACATTTCATATCCCTGCCATATATGCCGATCACCATGTCCTGCGCGTGCGCGATCTATTGGGTGCACTGCCTGGCATCGGGGACGTCCACGCTAGTTCGGCATTCAGACGCATTACTGTGACTTACAACCCTGATGTGGTCCAACCCCAGGATATTGAAAGGGCACTTACTGAAGCGGGTTATGCCCCTGGGAAGGAGCCAGAACTGCCTACTCCCCCTCACAACAAAGAAGATGGCTCGGCTTGGTTTGAGGTTGTAAATCGAGTCACAGAAACCATCTCTGTTGACCGTGAAATGTCAGGCGATTTTCGCAAGTACTAGATGAGCATCATTGGAAAGTCAGGAGAATAGAGACATGGAAGTCGAAAAAAGAACGAAAGACCCCGTAGCACAGACGATCCTCAAGATCGCTGAAGAAAAGGGGTTGAGCACTGCCTTCCAACGCGCTGAAGAGGTTAAACCCTGTCCTATTGGCTCGGAGGGTTTGTGCTGCAAACTCTGCGGCATGGGTCCTTGCCGCCTGGTTGGGAAGACCGAGGTGGGTGTTTGTGGTGCGACCCGGGCCACAGTAGCAGCGCGGAACTTCGCTCGTATGGTGGCGGCCGGTGCAGCCGCTCACTCCGACCACGGCCGCGACCTGGCCTTTACCCTCATCGCTGTGGCCAAGGGTGAGGCCCAAGGTTACCGCATCCGCGATGTACGCAAGTTGTATGAAGTGGCGAAACTGATGGGTGTTCCTACCCAGGGCCGGGAGGTGAACGATATCACTCTGGAAGTGGGCGAGAAAGCACTTGCCGAGTTCGGTCGCCAAGAGGGCGAGTTACTATACGTTCAGCGTGCGCCAAGGAAACGCCAGCAGATCTGGCAGGACCTGAAAATTTACCCCCGCGGCGTGGATCGCGAGATCGTGGAAATTATGCATCGCACCCACACTGGCGTAGATATGGATGCCGAGAACATTCTTAACCAGGCCATGCGTTGTGCCCTTGCGGACGGTTGGGGCGGCTCGATGCTTGCCACGGATCTAAGTGACATCCTCTTCGGCACGCCCAGCCCACTACTGGCCGACATCAACTTAAGTGTACTCAAGGAGGACGAAGTCAACGTCGTCATCCATGGTCACGAACCCACTCTCTCTGAGATGATCGTTGCCGCAGCGGGCGATCCCGAACTGATTGAGTATGCCAAGAGCAAAGGTGCAAAGGGCATCAACTTGGCCGGTATCTGCTGCACGGCGAACGAGGTGTTGATGCGCCACGGTATCCCTCCGGCAGGTAACTACCTGCACCAGGAATTGGCTATCATCACGGGCGCTGTGGATGCAATGGTGGTAGACGTGCAGTGCATCATGCAAGGGTTAGCAAGATTAGCTGAAGAATTCCACACTGTGCTCATTACCACCTCGCCCAAAGCCAAGATCCCAGGCGCAACCCACATCGAATTCGATGAGCACCACGCCTACGACATAGCCAAGGAAATCATCCGCATGGGCATAGACAATTTCCCGAATCGTGGGGCTACCATGATCCCAGACTCGGAGATGGGCAACCATTTGGTGGCTGGTTTTTCACACGAGTACATTGGTTATATGCAAGGTGGCCTCTACCGAGGCTCTTTCCGCCCACTGAATGATGCTATCGCCCAGGGCCGCATCCGTGGTGTGGCAGGGGTAGTGGGTTGCAACAACGCGCGAGTGTGTCAAGACGAGGGCATCACCTCTATCATCGACCGGTTCATCGCCCAAGATGTGTTAGTTGTGGTAACCGGCTGTGCTGGACACGGGGCAGGCAAGTATGGATATCTGACCCCCGAAAGAATGGCCAAAGCCGGCAAGGGTTTGCGAGAAGTGTGCGAAGCCATCGGCGTGCCGCCAGTATTACACATGGGTTCCTGTGTAGATAACTCCCGCATCTTGACGGTGTTGAGCCAGATGGCCACAGAGGGCGGACTGGGCGAGGATATCGCCGATCTCCCCGCTGTTGGTATTTGTCCCGAGTGGATGTCGGAGAAAGCGATCTCCATCGGCGTCTACTGTGTCGCCTCCGGTGCCTATGTGCTGTTCGGCGTCCATTCTCCGGTTGCAGGTTGCGAGGAGGTCACCAAACTGATTTCTGAGGGTTGGGAGACGAAGGTTGGTGGCAAATTAGAATTTGAGCCCGATATCGACAAGATTGTGGAGAAGGCACTGGCTCACATTGACAAGAAGCGCGAGGCATTAGGCTTAGAGAAATACAACCCCGAGCGCTATGGTCAGAGCGGCGACTGGCGCATGGAAGCGGTAGAGGCCGCCATCGCACGCGGAGAAGAGGTGAATCTGCGCAGCTTCAAGGAACTGGTAAAGGCTTGAGGCCGACCAAGGAGATAACGTAAAGGAGGAGCATTATCCCATGTCCCGATACATCGCTACACGTGCCATTCGGGGTGCGAATCTGATCGTCAAGGAAGCCGAACAAATGCTTCAGGCCGCTTTGGCGGAGTACGGCCCTGATCAGCCGGTGGCTTTTACCAACACGGCATACTACCTCCCGGTCATCTTGGGTTTCACCGGCATCGAAGTCGCTAAACTGGGTGATATGGTGCCCGTGTTGGAGCATGCGAAACGATTACTGCATCCGGTTCCACATGGGAGTCTATGGCTACCATATCTGGGCGAAACCTTAGACTGTGGCGTCGCAACTTTGCTGGCCGAGGAGATGATAGAGGGCATCCGCTTCGTGCGCGGCGAGGAACCGCAAAAGATCACCTGGGGTGGAAGTTACGTGCCCAGCACGAGTTTCACTTCGCCCGATGGCACACCCGCTGTGGGCGACCGGCTAAATGGCCCCATTGATGACATCCAGCTTCGCGCCTGGGGTATCCAATTGGTAGACGGGCGCATGCCAGGGTTCGCTGCCATTGTTGGTTGTGCCAAGAGCAACGAGGTGGCAGTACAAATCGTCCGTGAACTCCAGAAGCGCAACATCTTGGTTTTTTTGTGCGGCAATGTAAACGGGCGCAGCATCATCCATCAGTTGATGGAAGAGGGCGTGGAGATGGGCTATGACACCTACATCATACCCTTCGGTACGGATACCATTGCTGCTATCTATCCACTGGGGTTTGCCACCCGCAGCGCACTTACCTTCGGCGGCTTGAAAGGCGGCCAAGCGCGCGAGATCTTGCTATATAACAAATTCCGCGTGTTCGCTTTTGTGCTGGCCTTGGGTGAAGTAGATGATCTGAAATATGCGACTGCTGCTGGGGCCATTACCTATGGCTTCCCAGTGATCGCCGACACCGTGATCCCCGAAATCCTGCCCACGGGCATCACACGCTATGAACACGTCATCTCCATGCCCTTCGATGACATTGAGGCAGAGGACGATCTCGAACGAGCCAAGAAACTGGTGCAACGTTGCATCGAAGTGCGCGGGGTGAAAGTAAAGGTCACAGAGATCCCCATTCCCGTACCTTACGGGAGTGCTTTCGAAGGCGAGCGCGTGCGCAAGGCCGATATGCGTGTCGAGTTCGGGGGTAAGTATTCGCGCTGCTTCGAGTACCTACACATGGCCGACTTCGACAAAGTAGAAGATGGCAAAATCACCGTGGTGGGACCTGGTTTCGATCACGTTGAGCCCGAGGGCGCAATGGACATGGGTATCGTGGTCGAAGTGGCTGGGCGTAAGATGCAGAAAGATTTCGAACCCGTGCTGGAGCGCCAAATCCACTATTTCATCAACGGTGCATCCGGCATCCAGCACATCGGCCAGCGCGACATCGCCTGGATTCGTATAAGCAAGGCAGCAGCCGAGAAGGGCTTCCGATTGGAGCACTTCGGCGAGATACTGGTCGCTCGGTTTAAGGCGGACTTCGGGGCCATTGTAGATAAGGTGCAGGTAACCATTTACACTGACCCAAAGAAGATAGAAGAATGGCTTGCGGTAGCCAGGGAGGCTTATAACTACCGCAACCAGCGTCTGGCCGATATGGTGGATGAGTCAGTGGAGGAGTTCTACAGTTGTACACTATGTCAGAGTTTCGCCCCCAACCACGTGTGCGTTGTCTCGCCGGAGCGGTTAGGACTGTGCGGTGCCTACAACTGGCTGGACTGCAAAGCCTCACATCAGATCAACCCCACTGGTCCTAACCAGCCAATTCAGAAAGGTCAGTGTCTGGACCCGGTATATGGCGTGTTCGCCGGCGTCAACGATTTCGTGTACCAGAACTCGCACCAATCTGTGCAGCAGGTTTCCATGTACTCCATCATGCGCGACCCGATGACGGCCTGCGGCTGCTTCGAGTGCATTGCCATGGTCATCCCAGAAGCCAACGGCATCATGGTGGTCTCCCGCGAAGACCCCAGTATGACTCCGGCAGGTATGACCTTCTCCACTCTCGCTGGCATGGCTGGCGGCGGCTTGCAGACCCCGGGTGTGATGGGTCATGGCAAATACTACCTGTTAAGCAAGAAATTCATCTCGGCAGATGGGGGCTTCAAGCGGGTGGTCTGGATGTCATCTTTCCTAAAAGAGACCATGGCCGAGGAACTAAAGGCTGTGGCCGAGCGCGAAGGTGACCCAGACCTACTGGAGAAGATCGCGGACGAGCGAGTTGCCACCACGGTGGAGGAACTGCTACCCTTCCTGGAGGAAAAGGGTCATCCTGCGCTGACTATGGAACCCCTGTTTTGATAGAGGATTGGCGAGACGTTCCTGCCGATATGCTGTCCAAAAGATCTCCGAACATGACAACAAGGTGCAGGTGCGAAGCCATTGATTCGCACCTGCACCTTGGAGTGAACACGGGTCGGAGTATGTGAAATGGCCAACAAACATGTACGAGACATTATGCATAAGGGCGTCATCGAGTGCAGGCCCGATACCGTGCTCAAAGAAGTCGTTCGTATTATGGCCGACACGGGTGTGCACGCCATCGTGGTTGAGAAGCCTGGTGGTGAAATTGACGGTATCATCTCTCACATGGATTTGCTGAAGGTATACGGTCAAAATCTGTTGAACTATAAAGCCTGCGATATCATGACCAAGAGCGTCATTGAAATCTCCCCCGATGCGACTATCGAGGAAGCAATAAGAATAATGCTGGAGAGAAGAATTCACCGCCTAGTGATTACGGAACCCAGTCCCGGCGGTAGGCGGGCGGTGGGCATTCTCTCCACAACGGATATCATTCGAGATATGCGCGAGCAACCCTGGTTCTGGTAGAGACAGGGGCAATTTTCAACACAATCCTTGGCGAAAGGAGAGCCTGTATGCCAGTTACGGTTGAAATCCCAAAAGAGAAATGGACTGGCGCGGTGCGGGAGGTCAAATTGGGCGCCACGTCAGCCGAAGGAGGTACACGAGCCCGGACTGTGACCGTGGGAGGCGAGACGACCTTACCCTTCCTGCATTACGAGGGTCAAATGCCCCACCCGCCCGTTGTGGCAGTGGAAGTGCAGGACCGTTATCCCGCCGATTGGTCGAAGCAGTTGCTCGATGCCTGGGGCGAGGTGCTCAACGATCCCGCTGCTTGGGCTAAAAAGGCGGAGGAAATCGGTGCGGATCTCATTGCCCTCAAACTCCAAAGCGCTCATCCTGACGGTGCGAACACTGGCGCAAAAGAAGCAGTGGCTACAGTGAAAGCTGTGCTCGCGACCACCGGTTTGCCCCTTATCGTGTATGGCCCTGGTCAGGCAGAGAAAGACAACGAAGTGCTGGTGGCTGCTGCCGAAGCAGCCAAAGGCGAGCGCATCGCTTTGGGTAATTGTGAGGACAAAAACTACCGCACTATCGTCGCTGCTGCTCTCGCCCACGATCAATTAGTCATTGCCAAAACACCCATAGACGTGAATCTGGCGAAACAACTCAATATTCTCATTAGTGATATGCGCCTGGACCTTTCGCGTGTGCTAATGGACCCTACCACTGGCGCACTGGGTTATGGCTTGGAGTACACGTATTCAGTGATGGAGCGGCTGCGCATAGCAGCGCTGACGGGGGATAGCATGACCCAGCAGCCGATGATCTGTACGGTGGGCGAGGAAGCCTGGCGCACGAAGGAAAGCAAAGTCAATCAGGGTGTGCCTGCAGCCTGGGGTGATTGGACTCGTCGCAGCATCAACTGGGAGGTTATAACAGCCGCTACACTTATCCAGGCTGGCGCCGACATCGTGGTGTTGCGTCATCCTGAAAGCGTCGCGTTGATCAAGAAGACCATCGCTGACTTGATGGCCCATTAAACGGAGGTATGTGACCATGGGACTTAGTGGTCTTGAAATCTACAAACTATTGCCTAAGACGAACTGCAAAGAGTGCGGCCAGCCGACTTGCTTAGCCTTTGCTATGAAGTTGGCTGCTAAACAAGCAGAGTTATCTGCCTGTCCATACGTCTCAGAGGAGTCTAAGGCCGCCTTGGCGGCCGCATCTGCGCCACCCATCCGCCTCATCACCCTTGGATCCGACAATTTCAAAATCGAGGTCGGTAACGAGACGGTAATGTTCCGCCACGAGAAGACCTTTTACCACGAACCTGCCTTGATGGTTCGCCTGAAGGATACGCTTCCCCTCAGTGAATTTGAGGCCCATGTGAAATCCATCGCGGGATATCAGGTGGAGCGCGTGGGCATCCAGTTGGCGGTGAATGGTCTTGCCATCGAGAATGCCTCGGGCGACGCGGGCGTGTTTGGCAATTACGTCGCGGCAGCCCGTGCGATTACGCCCAAGCCTTTCGTCTTGATAGCCAAGAGCAAAGCAGCAATGGAGGCGGGATTGAAAGCCAGTGGCACCGGAAACTCACTCCTTTACGCTGCAGACGAGTCTAACTGGCAGGATATGGCCGCGTTGGCCAAGCAGTACAGCGCCCCAGTCGCCGTCCGCGCAGATAAAGGGGATCTCGCTGCCCTGGCAAACTTGGCCGAGCAGGTGAAGAGCGCGGGAGTGGAAGATATTGTCTTGGATCCGGGCGCACGTGGTTTGGGTGATGGATTGGCAGCCTTGACTCATTTGCGCCGGCTCGCGCTCAAGAAGAATTTCCGTGCTCTGGGCTATCCGATCATCACATTCCCGGGCGAAGGAGCTAACTCTGAGACTGAGGAGGCCATCCTGGCCGCCGAGCACATTGCCAAGTATGCTGGGTTCATCGTGCTCGACCATTTCGATCCGGCTAGCATTTACCCGCTGCTCACCTTGCGACAGAACATTTACACCGACCCGCAGAAGCCCATCCAGGTAAGCCCCGGGCTTTACGAGATCGGTGAACCTAAGCCGGAGTCACCGCTCCTCGTCACCACAAACTTCTCCCTTACCTACTTCACTGTATCGGGCGAGGTGGAAGGCAGCGGTGTTCCCAGTTGGCTGCTTGTTGCCGATTCTGAAGGGATGTCGGTGCTAACTGGATGGGCTGCCGGCAAATTTGATGCGGAGAAAATCGCGAAGAGCGTCAAACAGTTCGGCGCAGACCAGAAAACAAAGCACAAGAAGATTGTTATCCCCGGTGCAGTAGCAGCAATTTCTGGTGAGTTGGAGGAAGAACTGCCTGGGTGGGAGGTCCTGGTTGGCCCCCGCGAGGCTATTGACATACCAGCCTATCTGAAAAACTGGAACTAGTGCTGGTATTTGTTCTTAGGGCCTCTTCTCTGCGCCTGGAGAGCGGATGCTCGGATTTACATGAGGGGTTAGGGCCGAAGATCCGTAGGGGTTTCGGTCTATCACTGGGGGTGATAGCCTTTTGCTGAACTTTGTTTCCTCTTATTTGGCTCTGAGCTATCTGACTTTCGCCACTTTGGTTACCCTAGGGGCACTGCAATTCGCTGCCACACACCAGGAGTTGCGGGGTCTGTCGCTATTCGATTATTCGGGGCGCAAGACCACGGGATATGTGCTGGGTGTGACTTTGGCGGTCATAGGTTATGCCTGGTTTTTTCTCACCCGCCGCGAGATCTTCTCCCCGGGGCCGGCTGGTGCCGAGCTAATGGTGTTGTTCGGTGCAGCATCGTTTGTTTCTCTTTTGGTCTCACTGGTGGCAGCCTCTGTTCGGAGGCCGCACTCTCCTGCAGTGTCGGCTAAGGTTCTGGGGAGCACGTTGGAGGTGCAACCAGTTCGCCACGCCCAGGTATCAGGGCTACTGGTCTTGCCCCCATACGGCGATGGATCAGTGCCTGCGATATGCGCTGTACCGGGACCGGGGATGGCGGCAGAGACCCTTTCCTTGATAGCCGCGCGGTTGGCAGAGGAGGGCATCGCTACTTTCGCCATTGACTTGGCGGAGAAGACACTTGGCTACCCAGAGATTCTGGCGCTGTTTCCGTCGGCTCTGAGTTACTTGACCAGTCATCCGGGTATTGATCCCGATCGGCTCGGCGCATTGGGTTTTGATCTGGGTGGTGATGTGGCGATCCGTGCCGCCAGCGGTGACAGGCAGATTGCTGCAGTCGCGGCATTGGCTCCGCTATGGGAGGATGCCGCTACTCGGACGGGGTTGGGGATGTTGCGAGAAATGAGCTACTGGCAGGCATTGCAGTATAGCAGGCAGCATGGAAGAGCGGCTGTTCTCGGGCAACTTGACTCCGTGGGAAGCCTGCCCGCATTGGTTCCACGGCCAGTGCTCTTTCTCTATGGAGAGCGGGATGGCGTAGTGTCATTGAACCACGCCCGTGCTTTGGCAACGAGTGCTGGGGAGAGAGGCACGCTCAGAGTCATACGAGAGGCAGGGCATCTGGATTTGTTGACCCAAGGCGCGACTGCATTCGCCGTGGCGCAGTGGTTCAAGGAGAACCTGTGATGGGCCTGGATTGGCGACTGTTTACCTTGATCAACGGGCTAGCGGGTCGGTATCCGCTGTTAGATGCTATCGCACGCCTTTTTGTGAACGATTACGCTGTACCGACAGCGCTGTCGGCTATTGTGCTCGCTTTATGGTTTGTTGGGCGGTCTCCTCAGGAACGAGGGCGTAATCAGCGTGCTCTATTCTACGCTCTCTTTGCTCTTGTTCTCGCCAACGTGGTTGTGAAAGCCTGCAACTTAGTCTTCTTCCGTCCGCGGCCATTCAGTTTCCATGAGGTAAACCTGCTTTTCTACCATCCCTCCGACTCGTCGATGCCCAGTAACCCAGCGGCCACAGGCTTTGCTTTGGCAGGGGGTGTCTGGCTACGTAATAGACGTGCGGCTGCGCTGATGTTCATTTTGGCCACGATGTGGGCTATTGCTCGCGTCTACTGCGGGGTGCATTACCCATCTGATGTAGTAGTAGGAGCACTGGTAGGATTGGCCGCCGCCCAATTAATAGGGCGTGTCAGCCACCAGATCGAGCCCGTCTTGACGCACTTAATAGACTTTGGGCAGAGGCTGTATTTGGCGTAGGAACTATCTTCTTGGACCATCTGTGTGCAGGGTTCGGTCTCCTCTTCTTTGAGTAGTATAGCAGGAGCAAGCGATTTCTTACCATAAAGTCGTTTTTAAACCACAAGGCAAGACAGTGAAAGTTCCTGCAGGATCGCTGATTGTGGACGCTGCCCAAGAGGCAGGTATTGAATTGAATCTACCTTGCGGTGGGCAGGGGCGCTGTGGGCGATGCAAGGTCGTGGTAGAAAGCGGCACTGTGCGGCGGCGCTCGATCAATCGCATCTCGCGCAGTGAACTCCAGCAAGGCTATGCCCTGGCTTGCCAGACAATCATCGAAAGCGACATTGAGGTCTTCATTCCGCCGCAAGAGGTCGTATTCCGCCGTGCTCCAAGCGAGAAGCAAGTTGATCGGCTGGTACAACTGCCCTTTGAGTGCGATTGGCAGAGCCGGCCTTGGGTACGCAAATACTTTCTCAAAATCGAACCGCCGAGTCTGCAGGATAATACCACCGACTTCGATCGGTTGAAACGCGAATTGGCGCGGCAGCATGGAGTCTCGGATCTAGTGGCATCATTGCCCATGATGCGCCGCCTGGCCCGGGTGTTGCGTCAAGCCAACTGGGAAGTAACCGCTGTCCTGGAGATGGGGACCTGGGCTGACGATGATGCCACGCCTCGGCTGATTGACCTGCGCCCTGGTGATCAGACGGCACGCTCGCTGGCCATCGCTGTGGATATTGGCACGACGAGCAATGTGATCTATCTTGTGGATTTGAAGATGGGCCAGCATTTGGATAGTGCTATCCAATATAACAAGCAGATTTCCTGCGGTGAGGACATCATATCCCGCATCATCTATGCCAAGCAACCGGGTGGGCTAGAGCATTTGCAAAGGCTGGTGGTAACTACCCTCAACGAACTGATCGATGAGTTGGCTGCCCGCAATGACTTCAACCCGCATGAAATCAACTTCGCAACCGTCGCTGGCAATACAACTATGATTCACCTCTTTTTGGCGCTCGATCCAGCCTATATACGCCTGGAGCCCTACATCCCGACTTTCACCCATCCACCGCTCGTGCGTGCCGCTGAATTGGGCTTGAACATAAACCCAGAGGCTACGGTGGACTGTCTGCCGGGCGTAGGTGCTTATGTAGGCGGGGACATTACGGCAGGGGTGCTCAGTTCCGGCATGTTTCGGACCGATAAACTAACCTTATTCATTGACGTGGGGACGAATGGCGAGATTGTATTGGGCAACGCGGACTGGTTGCTCGCCTGCGCTTGCTCTGCGGGGCCGGCTTTCGAAGGTGCGGGCGTGTATTGTGGCATGCGTGCTACCGATGGGGCTATCGAGGAGGTGTGGATTAACCGCGAGACTGCCGAGCCCACCATTCGCACTATTGGAGATAAGCCGCCGCTAGGTATCTGCGGTTCGGGCATGATTTCGTTGCTGGGTGAAATGTTTATCACAGGGGTAGTGGACAAAAGCGGCCACCTGAATCGGCAATTGAACACGCCACGCATTCGGGTCGGTGAACATGGCCCAGAATATGTATTGGTTTGGGCCAAAGAGTCGGGTACCGGAGAGGACATTTACATTACTGAGGTGGACATCTCCAACCTCCTGCGGGCTAAAGCCGCGATTTACGCGGGTTTTTCAGTGCTCACTCAAAGTGTGGGCATCAGTTTGGCCGATGTCGAGGAGGTCATCATTGGAGGCGCCTTCGGCAAGTATATTGACATCGAGAAGGCCGTTCAGATTGGGCTCATGCCTGACATGCCCTGGGAGAGGTTCAAGTATCTGGGCAATACCTCGGCTTGGGGTGCTTTCACGGCGCTCCTTTGCCGAGATATGCGCCATCAGGTCGTGGAAATTGCCAGGAAGATGACCTATCTGGAGCTAAGTGCTGATAACCGCTTCTACGAAGAATTTACCTCGGCATTGTTCTTACCCCATACAGATGCGACAAGTTTTCCATCGGTAATGCGCGTGTTAGAGGGAAAGATATGACGGTCACGATCGCTGTAGCGGGCAAGGGAGGCACGGGCAAGACCACTTTCATAGCACTTCTTATTAAATGGCTCCGTGAGCAGAATGCTGGTACGATCCTCGCCATAGATGGAGACCCGAGCGCCAATCTGCACTGGGCACTGGGGATGCCGATGTACGAAACCATTGGCCACATTCGAGAGGAGACGACCGCTTTGGTTTCCAGCGGCACGTACAACGTCTCTATTCCCAAGACCGACTATCTGGAGTACCGCATCCACGAATCCTTGGTAGAGGGCGATGGCATTGATCTCATTGCTATGGGCCGACCAGAAGGACCAGGATGCTACTGCGCAGCAAACAACATCTTGCGCATGGTCATTGACCGGCTTGGCAATCAATACGACTACGTGGTGATTGATAATGAGGCGGGAATGGAACATATCAGTCGCCAGACGACGCGGTATGTGGATATCCTTTTCATACTTACGGATGTGACTATGCGGGGACTGATGGCGGTTGAAGAAATACTGAAGATGCAGAAGGAGTTGGACACACGCTTCGGGCAGGTCTATTTGGTGTTGAACCGCTCCACTGGGCCACTGCCGGCCGTTCTCGCAAATAAGATCAAGGAACTCGGGGTAGAACTTATTGGGACGCTGCCGAATGACCCCACAGTGAGCGAATTCGATGCGGTGGGGCGTCCGCTGATCGAGATGCCAGAGGATGCCCCTATCGTCCATGCTGTGGGCGATATCGGTCGCAAAGCAGGAGTCGCCAGTAAGGCTGGCTCCCATTAAGAGAGGGAAGAAGGAGGTACAAAATCATGCTTATTATCGGTGAGAACATTCACATTATTTCGCCCAAGGTCAGGGATGCGATCAACAATCGCGACAAGGCATTCATCCAGCAACTGGCGCGGAAGCAGGTCGAGCATGGCGCGGACATGCTGGATCTGAACATTGGACCCCAGAAAAGAACTGGCGTCGAAGTGATGGAGTGGATTGTGGACGCTGTACAGGAGGTGACAGATGTGCCACTGTCATTAGACACCACAAATGCGGCCGCAATCGAAGCCGGGCTGAAGCGCTGCAAGAAACAAGCCATGATCAACTCCACCTCCGCCGATCCCGAGCGATTGGAAGTCGGGATGCCCCTGGCAGCGAAGTATCACGCCAAGATCGTTGCTCTGACGATGGGCAAATCGGGTATCCCTACCACTGCCGATGCCCGAGTGCAACTAGCGATGGAAGTGCTGATACCCAAGGCGATGGAGCTCGGCATCCCTATGTCAGACTTATATCTAGACCCACTGGTGCTGACAGTCAACGGGACGCAGGAACACGCGCCACAAACGCTGGAGGCCGTGCGCTTTTTCAAACAACTAATGGACCCGCCGCCTATGACTGTGGTGGGGCTCTCCAATATTTCGAATAGTGTGCCTGCCGAGAACCGTAGCCTAATCAACCGCACGTATTTAGTGATGCTGATGGCTGCTGGGTTAGATGCGGCCATCGCCGACCCCCTAGATCAGAAACAGAACGAGTTCATTCGTATTGTGGAGCAACGGGATGACAGCACCCCTCTGGGTAAGTTGCTTTTGGCGCTCTATGATGCAACGGCGGCTGGAGAAGACTTGGATCCAGGGGCGGTGGATATGAGGGATCCGGACCAGGTGGCGGTCTGGAAAACGGTGCAAATTCTCAAGAATCGAGTGATCTACGCCCACTCCTATTTGCGTATGTGAATGTGGGTACAGGCAACAAAAGCAGCCAGTATCCGCAAGCGAGACTGGCCGCTTTTGTTATCTTCTAACAAGAGCCTGGCTTCCGACGAAGGCGGCGCACGCGTTGGCATTTGTGTGGGCATTTCGTAGAATAAGTATTATTGTGTGACCACGCCCATAGAGGGGGTCAAATCGAGGCTCCTATGATTTCCCAGAGTTACTGGCGTCTATTTGGCTTTCAGAGCGAAGACGTATGCTCCATTCAATGGCAAGCGTGATAGCAATGCATTATCCTATGCCCATATCTTCTTGGTTGTCCTTGCTTATTGCCATGGATGTTGCTGTGCGCGCTCTAAACCACTGTGATTTGCTTATCTCTGCAGCAAGTGAGGTTCCATGCTGTATGGTAGGTGTGGAACCTCATTTCATTACTCTGACAAGAAGGAGGAAGCGGAAGGCACAATGACATTCGAGCACACTTCACTCTGGGGTGTCCTGCTCACATCTCTCCTAGCGATTCTCTATGCAGGTTTTCTGGTCCGGCAAGTTCTGCATCACGACCAAGGTACGCCTAAGATGCAAGCGATTGCCGACGTCATCCGCACGGGTGCTAATGTGTACCTGCAACGACAGTTTCGGGTTATCCTCATAGTAATTGGCCTGTTGGCCGTTGGTCTGTATTTCTCCGCGGCCCTGGCCGGTCAACGGGTCTCGATCTGCCTGGGGCGCGCTGCTGCTTTCCTACTGGGATCTTTTTCCTCCGCCACGGTTGGCTATATTGGCATGAATATAGCAGTGCAGGGCAACGTCCGTGTCGCTGCTGCTGCCCGCACGAGTTTCACGGATGCGCTGCGTATTGGTTACCAGGCAGGCACGGTCACGGGTATGCTTACCACTGGCCTGGGACTCCTGGGTCCCACGATTATCCTCCTGGTCTATGGCCGAAGCGCGCCTGAGGTACTACTGGGTTTGGGTTTTGGTGGAACGCTGCTCGCGCTTTTCATGCGTGTCGGTGGTGGCATATATACAAAAGCCGCCGATATCGGCGCCGATTTAGTGGGCAAGGTAGAAGTAGGCATTCCCGAAGATGACCCGCGCAATGCTGCCGTCATCGCTGATCTGGTGGGTGACAACGTGGGCGATTGCGCGGGGATGGCTGCTGACATTTTCGAGTCTTATGGAGTGACGATCGTCTCCGTGATGATACTGGGTTTGACACTCCAACCGCCCGATCTTAAGTGGATCGTCTTTCCCCTAATCGCACTGGCCATCGGCATCATGAGTTCGCTCCTTGGGGGTTATGTTATGTCCCTTTGGTCTACACGCAGTGATGCCTTCAAGGCGATGGACCTCTCGTATAGCCTTTCCGCGTTTCTCTCCGCTATTTGCTTCCTCTTGCTAGCGCATTTTTATATTCATGACTTGCGCGCTTTCTGGGCAACAGCGGTAGGTATTTTGCTCGCTATCGGCTTTAACAAATATACAGCGTATTTTACTCTCCCTGAGAAACGTCCGGTCCGGGAACTGGCAGGCGCTTCACGGACAGGCGCAGCAACGAGCATTCTGAGCGGGTTTTCCTTGGGCTCTGAGAGTGCTGCATGTGGCATTCTATTGGTTGCCATGGCTATCTTCTGTTCCATGCTGATTTTCCGCAGCGCGGGCATCACACATGTACTTTATGGCGTAGCATTGTGTGGCATCGGTATGCTCTCCCAGACAGGCAACTACGTCTCAATGGATGCATTCGGTCCCATCGCTGACAATGCCAGTGGAATCGGGGAGATGGCAGGGCTCGAGCCCAAAGCGCGCGAGATCATGGCTGCTCTCGACGCAGCAGGAAACACGACCAAGGCTATCACCAAGGGCATCGCCGCCGCCTCGGCAATCCTTGCCGCTGTCTCGCTCTTCGGTTCTTTTGTGGAGACCGCAGGGCTTCAGACAGAGGGGCTGAATATCGCGAGTCCCTCTGTGTTCATTGGCGCACTCATCGGCGGGTCCATGCCCTTTGTTTTTAGCGCGCTGACCATCCGTGCAGTAGGGCGCGCTGCCTCGCTCGTTATGGACGAAGTGCGGCGCCAGTTTCGGATCCCAGGTCTGATGGAGGGAAAAGTCAAGCCCGATTATGACAGAGTGATAGCCATCTGCACTCAGGCTGCACAGCAGGAATTGGTCAGCCTCGCTCTTCTGGCAATTCTCGTGCCGATCCTAGTTGGATTTCTCCTTGGAGTAGGAGTACTGGGTGGCCTACTAGCCGGCGGAATTCTGACCGGGGCATTGCTCGCCGTGTTTATGATAAATGCCGGAGGGGCTTGGGACAACGCCAAGAAATTCATCGAGGATGGCCATCACGGGGGCAAATACTCTGAACCGCATAGGGCTTCGGTCATCGGTGACACAGTAGGTGACCCATTAAAAGACACTGCTGGGCCCTCGCTAGATATCATGATCAAGGTTATGAACCTCGTCGCATTATTGATCGCGCCCTTGGTGAAGGCTCATGAAAGATGGACCCCTCTAGGACTCACTGTGATGGCAGGCACACTGTTGCTGGTTCTTTTCGCGATTTGGCACAGCAAGAAGGACGCCTATTCGCTGGTTGAAATAGAGGAGGATGATCCAGTTACGGAACCGTAGCGCCGTAGCCAATAATGTCTCGTGTCAGATAATCAACATCGCGTCCCCAAAACTATAGAACCGATACCTGTTTTGGATTGCCTCTTGGTAAGCCCTATCCACTAATTCTTTCCCGGCGAACGCGGAGACGAGCATGAGCAACGTGGAACGAGGCAAGTGAAAATTTGTGATCATTGCGTCCACAGCCCGGAAGCGATAGCCTGGGTAGATAAACAGACTTGTGGAGCCTCGGAACGGGAGAACCACATCCTCCGCGCCCTGGGCTTCTGCTTGGCATGCTGCCGATTCTAACACCCGCACCGAAGTAGAGCCGATAGCAACGATGCGCCGCCCCTCCTGGCGAGCACGATTGACCACATTGGCCGTCTCTTCACCCAGTTCACACCATTCCGAGTGCATACGATGATCCTCAATGCGCTCTTCACTTACCGGGCGGAAGGTGTCCAGGCTGATGTGCAGGACAACGAAAGCAAAGCGTATCCCTCGGTTGGCTAGTTGCTCAACGAGGCGCGGGGTAAAGTGCAAACCCGCAGTCGGCGCTGCCAGAGAGCCGCGGATGCGTGCGTAGATGGTCTGATAACGTTCAGCGTTCGTCAGCGGCGTGTGGATATAAGGGGGCAAGGGCACAGTGCCGAGCCGGTCCAAATGAGGGCCTATGGGCGGTGTGAAGCGAACGAGGCGCCCACCTTCAGGAGTGCGCTCCAACACCTCGGCAGTAACGGAAGGCAAATCTCCCGACGAAGTGGCGGGTTCTATGGCCACGAGAGCGCCAGGTTGAACGCGTCGGCCTGGTTTCACCAGTGTTTCCCAAATACCACCTTCTCGTTCACGAACGAGCAGGAATTCGACCTTGCCGCCCGTGGGCACCTTGCGACCATATAAACGGGCAGCGATCACCCTGCTCTCATTGCCCACAAGAAGGTCTCCTCCCTGCAGATAATCGCCGATGTCGCGAAAGTGACGATGCTCTATGAGGCCATCTCTGCGATGCAGCACCAGCAGCCGCGAGGCATCGCGGGGCTCAATGGGTTGTTGAGCAATCAACTCTGGGGGTAATTCGTAGTCGAACTCGCTCGTTCGCACGGGAATCTCAGCGGTGCAGCCGCAACAGCAGATTCAGCAACAACGTGAGCAGCAGACTGAGCACCAATGAGGTCATCAGCGGAAACATACAGGTGAAATCATCGCGGCGGATAGTAATATCACCAGGCAAGCGCCCTAAGAAGGGAATTTTGCCGGCCAAAAGCAAAAGTAGGCCGAGGGCGAAAATAAGGCCACCAATGAGCAAAAGCATACGGCCCAAATCTTCGAATGGCGACATCTCATCCCCCCCTCTGGCGAGTGGATGCATTTTGGTCATAGCGTTCCCATTCGCTGAAGATACAACCACAGTATGCCTGCCGGTACAAATTATGCTCCTTTGCCAACCGTCCCCGCTCGCTCCAGCCACGGCGGAAATTCTCGAAGAAAAAATCTACCCCAAACTCTGCTGCCGCCTCCTCGCCTACGGCTACAATGAGCTGCTGATCCTGATATGGGCTGATGAGTAACGTGGTGGTAATAACGCCAAAGCCGCGCTCACTGGCCGTGCGGGCGGTGGCTCGCAGGCGTAGGTCATAACAGCGGGCACAACGCTCACCGAATTTCTCGTGCCCCGCCACAGCACGGAAGTAGGCAGGCATATCGTAATCAGGCTCCCAGATCATGGGTAAACCCACAGTGGCAGCGTATTCTTCAAGACAGGACCGCCGACGCTCGTGTTCTGTGTAAGGATGAACATTGGGATTATACCAATAACCCGTAACATCGAATCCCAACTCTCGGAGGCGCTTGATAGTGTAAGTACTGCATGGGCCACAGCAAATGTGCAACAGTAGCCGTCTGCTCACCTCACATTCTTTCTCGACTGGTGCGGGTTGTGGTGGCCGTTCGGTAACATATGAGATCGAGCCGCTCGACGAAGCATCGAGGGAAGATCCCAGCCTACCAACGCGTCTAAATAAACCCTCTTCAACTGTTTGTGGCGGTCCCCACCGACTTTCTAATGCCAAAGTGCAAGAGACCATCGGGTACCCCGCTAGAAAAGTCCCAATTGAGGATGTTGACTCTCAGGGAAAGGCAATCCCAGGTGTTCATAGGCTCGCTGGGTAACGACGCGTCCTCGAGGGGTGCGCTCTAGGAAACCTAACTGCAGCAAGTAGGGCTCGTACACGTCCATGATAGTATCGGCTTCTTCGCTGATGGCGGCGGCGATGGTTTCCAGTCCAACGGGGCCGCCCCCAAATTTCTCAATGATCGTATATAAGACTTTGCGATCAATCTCGTCCAGACCCAGTTCGTCTACTTCGAGCATAGCCAGGGCTGCTCGGGCCACATCGGCGGTGATGATACCCTCGGCCCGGACTTGAGCATAGTCTCGCACCCGCCGAAGAAGTCGATTCGCCACGCGAGGTGTTCCCCGAGCACGCCGAGCGATCTCAGCACCGCCGCCATCGTCGATGTTCACATTTAGAATGCGCGCAGACCGGCTCACGATCTCTCGCATAGCCTTTTCGTCGTAGAAATCCAGCCGATAGACTACACCAAAGCGATCTCGCAGAGGTGATGTCATGAGAGCGATCCGGGTAGTTGCACCAATGACAGTGAAGCGTGGCAGCCGGAGGCGGATGTTGCGTGCATTGGGACCCTTACCAATGATGATATCGAGTGCATAATCCTCCATCGCTGGGTAGAGCACTTCTTCCACCACGTGTCCCAAGCGGTGCACTTCGTCAATGAAGAGGATATCACCCTTGCGGAGGTTTGTGAGAATTGCAGCCAGATCGCCGGGGCGCTCGATGGCCGGGCCAGAAGTAATCTTAATGCTCACTCCCATCTCGTGAGCGATCACGTGGGCCAACGTAGTCTTGCCCAAACCAGGTGGCCCGTAGAGCAAAACGTGATCGAGGGCTTCGTTTCGGTCTTTGGCCGCAGTGATGAAGATGCGTAGGTTCTCTTTTATTTTATCCTGTCCAATATATTCAGACAGGGTACGAGGCCGGAGGTTAGTGTCGAGCGCAACCTCCTCTTCCCTGGGGTTGGGTGACACGATACGATCGTCCATAGCACAGATATTCTACTGTACAAGTGAAGGAAAAGAAAAGTCGATTTGACGCGCCCAAGAAACTTTTAAGGCAAAGTGGGAACACAATTCTGTTCCCACCCTGCGTTTCAGTCTCGCGTTTTCAGGTCGCACGAAATGCCGAATGGCACTCAGATCTCGTAGACGGGTGTGAGCCAGTGCTTGTACTTCGCGACCTTGCCGCGCACGATGTCGAAATATAGGTCGCGTAGTTGCTTGGTGATAGGGCCCGGTGCGCCTCTGCCGATTTTGCGGCCATCTATGCTAGCGATGGCTGCGATCTGGACCCCCGTCCCACAGAAGAAGGCCTCCTCGGCGACGTACAATTCTGTGCGGTCAATGCGACCTTCGCGCACCTTAATACCGAGCTCATTGCGAGCCAACTCCATGATGGTAGCCCGAGTGATGCCCTCCAGAATGTTCTCCTGTCGTGGTGGTGTAATCAACTCGCCGTCGCGTACTATGAAGAGGTTTTCCGCGCTGCCTTCAGAGACGTGTCCGCTACGGGTGAGCACGATGGCTTCATCGAAGCCCTTCATCTCCGCGTCGCTCTTCACCAAGGCCGAATTGACATAGGCTCCTGTGCTCTTGGCTCGGGCTGGCACCTCATTATCATCAATGCGCCGCCAGGAGGACACACAAACACTTGCGCCCTCTTCTTTCTCGATGTACTTACCAAATGGGATAGCGAAGATGGCAAATTCATCTTTGATACCCCACAGTCGTACGCCGATGCCTTCGTCTGCCTTGTAGACCAACGGCCGGATGTACGTGTCCTCGCGATAGCCTTCTCGGCGCAGCAGTTCGACGGTGATCTCGCCTAACTCCTTTACAGAGTAAGGTAGTTCCATCAACAAGATGCGGCACGAGTTATGTAATCGCTCATAATGTTCTGGCATCCGGAAGACATAGAGTTGCTCATCCGCCTGGCTCCAATAAGCACGAATTCCCTCAAAACAGCCTGTGCCGTAGTTGAGGGCATGAGTCATAATGCTGACTTTGGCCTCCCCAATGGGTACGAACCTGCCTTTGAAAAATGCAAATTGTACCAAATCGTTCCCCCTTTCTCGCCCTAATAAGGGCCTGTTCAGTTTTTACAACGTTCTTTTGCCGTTGCTCTGCACGCCGACCATACTAAAAGGGAGGATTGCGGCGAAAATATTATACCGTCCGAAGCGACAGGTGTCAAAGACATCAGGTGATATGCAGGAAGTGCTCCTAACAGGGTACTCAGACCAAAAGAGAGCGAGTTGTTCGGCGCTCAGCAGGAACCCGAACGTTCTGCCTGGTTACTGGTTCAAGAGCGGGCGCACTTTACTAGCGATGTACTCTCGTCTCATCGGCCCGCCGACTACCCGATCGCGGATTATGCCATCACGGTCAATGAAGAACGTGGTTGGGATACCTCGCACCTGGTACAATCTAGCCACCTGACCGCTCGAATCCAGCAGGATGCGAAAAGTCAGGCTATAATGGGTCACGAATTCTTGTACGCCTTCCTTGGGTTCGTTGATATTCGCCGCTAAAATCACCAAACCATCATCTCCGTATTCCTCATGGATGGCCTGAAGGTCTGGCATCTCGGCACGGCAAGGCGAGCACCAAGTGGCCCAAAAATTGAGCAGCACGGCATGGCCCCGCAGATCGCTGAGTCGCACCGGATGGTTATCCAGATCCGTAAGCACGAAATCGGGTGCGCTTCCTGTAGGACCGGGCTCATTCGACTGCGGTGATGATTGACAACCTGCCACTGCGAGCGAGACGACGAGCAAAATAGATATCGTCAAGATAACGCTCTTACCAAGGATCCATCGCGATGTCCCCAATGACTCCTCCTTGCCCATTATCGTTTCTTTGTTGTTATCCCTTCGCGGATCAGGCGTTCGTGCTCTATCTTCATGCAGCGATCCATCACTACCATGAGTCCGGCAGCACGCGCCTTAGCTGCCGCTCCCTCGTGAACTACGCCCAGCTGCATCCAAATAGCCTTCGCACCAATTTGGATGGCCTCTTCGACAACAGGCGGTACGTGTTCTGATCGACGGAAGATGTCTACCACGTCAACTTGTTCTGGTATGGAGAGTAAGTCTGGGTAGCATTTCTGTCCGAGAACTTCAGCCACTGTAGGATTGACAGGTATAACCCGATAACCATGGCGCTGGAGATACTGCGCCACTTGGTGACTATGCCGCCCCGGATTATCAGATAGTCCGACTATAGCGATGGTATGGCTTTCCCTGATGATACGCTCGATGTCCGCCGCGCTGTTCATTTCATCATCTCGGTCAACGCTATCTCAATTTCCTCGCGGTTGTTGGCGAAGCCGAAGAACACTCGGTCAGCGATGAATATAGTAGGTGTAGCCACGCGGTTAACCCGTGTGTGGAGTTCGTGAAAGGATTCCGGATCCTCAATATTGTGCTCCACATACTCGATTCCGCGCTGTTGGAAATATGCTTTCGCTGTTTGACAGTCCACACAAGTGGGTTGGGTGAAGATCTCAATTTGGGTTTTCATGTTCTTGTATCCTTCGTCGGCATTCCTGGCAAAGCAAAGCCGCGCAATCGCAGCGAGTTGGTGACCACAAAAATCGAACTGAAAGCCATGGCCGCCGCGGCGATCATAGGGTTCAGAAACCCCAAGGCAGCAATGGGAATACCGATCATATTATAGAAAAACGCCCAAAAGTAGTTCTGTTTGATGGTGCGCATCGTGCCTTTGGATAAAGCGATGGCCCGGGAGACGCCGATGAGATCGCCGCTCATCAAGGTGATGTCCGCTGCCTCCATAGCGATATCTGTGCCCGTTCCGATGGCGATGCCCACGTCAGCCTGGGTCAGTGCAGGCGCGTCGTTGATGCCATCACCTACCATCGCCACCACTTTACCCTGATCTTGAATTGCCTTTATCTGCGCGATTTTAGTCTGGGGCAGCACTTCAGCCAGCACATGTTCGACACCGACTTGCGAAGCGATGGCTCGGGCTGTGCGTTCGTTATCGCCGGTCAGCATCACCACCTCCAGACCCATTGCCTGGAGTGCCTTAATGGCCTCCACAGAACCGGGCTTAATGACGTCGGCGATGCCGATGATGCCCAATGGGACACCATCTACCGCCACTACGCTGGTGGTCTTGCCATCGTCCTGCAGTCGCTTTACCTCGGCTTCTAGTTCTACCACAGCGATGCCTTGCTCCTCCATGAGTGGTAGACTACCTATGAGCACACGATGGCCGTCTACCGTGGCTCGAATGCCACGTCCGGCAATGGCCTCAAAGTCATCAATTGGAGCCAGTTCTATGCCCTCCTTGCGGGCTGCCTCGACGATGGCCTGGCCCAGTGGATGCTCGGAACCCTGCTCAGCAGAAGCGGCGTACCGTAGTAACTCGTTACGCCCTGGTGTTCCTGCGACCACGACCACGTCAGTCACTGCCGGTTCACCGCGGGTGATGGTGCCGGTCTTATCCAGCACCACTACCTCAACATCGCCAGTTCGCTCCAGGCTTTCACTATTTTTCACGAGGATACCCATCTCTGCGCCCTTGCCAGTGCCGACCATGATAGCCGTAGGCGTAGCCAACCCCAGTGCACACGGGCAGGCAATGACTAGCACCGCGACCATATTCAACAAAGAGTGGGTGAAACCGGCCCCGCCTACAATATACCACCCCAAGAACGTCAGGACGGCGATGATGATCACGACTGGCACGAAGACCGCCGAAATACGATCAGCATAGCGCTGGATAGGTGCTTTCGACCCTTGCGCTTGCTCTACCAGGCGGATAATTTGCGCCAAGGTCGTCCCCGCGCCAACGGCGGTAGCCTTGAATTTGAGGAGGCCTTGCTTATTCACCGTCGCACCGATAACTTTGTCACCCGGTTTTTTGTTCACTGGGAGACTCTCGCCAGTGAGCATGGATTCATCTACGGTAGAGTGCCCCTCCAATACCACGCCGTCTACTGGGATTTTTTCGCCCGGGCGGACTACCACAACGTCGCCCACTACAACCTCATCCAGTGGGACCTCCACCTCTTCCCCATTGTGAATGATGTGCGCCGTCTTGGGAGCCAAGCCCATTAGTTTGCGAATGGCTTCGGATGTGCGACCTTTGGCTATTGCCTCCAAATACTTGCCCAGGATGATGAGGGTGATGATCACCGCCGCCGTGTCATAATAAACCGGTCCCTCGACCAGAAATGTGGTGGCGGCACTGTAGAAATAGGCCGCTGAGGTGCCCAGGGCGATGAGCACGTCCATGTTGGCCGTCCCGCTGCGCAGTGCTTTATAGGCGCCAACATAGAATTGCCTACCAATGAGGAATTGTACTGGCGTGGTGAGCGCTAGTAGCAGAAACTTGCGGCCCGAAAAATCGGGAAGCAGGCCGAAGTCCACGCCCATAGTCAGAGCCACGATGATGCCACTGAGAGCAGCCCCCCAGATCAGTTTGGTGCGTTGGGTGCGTATCTCGCCCTGGCGAGCGGCGCGTTCCGCATCTTCTGCAACTTCCTCGCCGCCCTCTATGACTTGGTAACCAGCGGCGGCCACCGCGCGCACCAGATCTGAGCGGCGAGCCATCGTTGGTAGATACGCGACCGAGGCCTTTTCGGTTGCGAAATTCACCACTGCCTCGATCACGCCATCCACTTTTTCTAACGAACGCTCGATGCTAAGAGCACAACTTGCACAATCCATGCCACTGATTGGCAGTTCCGCTCTTTCTACTGCCACGCGGTAGCCGGCGTCCTCAACCGCAGCGATGAGTGCCTTCACATCACTCACCGTCGGGTCATAGGTCACTGTGGCCCGCTCCGAGGCGAAGTTCACACTAGCGTCGGAAACCCCCGGCACTTTCTTGAGCGCTCGCTCGTTGTTGATTGCGCAATTGGCGCAAGTCATACCCAGAATAGGCAGTGTTACTGTTCGAATTGTCATAACATCTCGCTTTTGCGGACGCGGATTTTATTCCGTCGCCGGATAGCCAATTTCTTCCAACTTTCGTTTCGCAGCGGCCAGAGCCGCGTCAGATTCGTACTCGACAACGATGGTTTTGGTTGCTACGTCGCCCTGCACTACCTTCACACCCGGTACCCTGTCCAGTTCCCGGGTGATCGTCATTACACAATGGTTGCAAGAAATGTTGGGAACGTGGAACCTCTTAGTCATTTCTCTTTTTCTCCTTTGGCGCCGATGCCACGCTCAGAGTCTACGTGAGGTCTCGAACACGTCAAGCAACTCTCTGATCACCCGCTCGCGTTCGGCCGTGTCATCACTGCGGATGGCTGTCGTAACGCAGGTGCCGAGGTGGCTTTCTAGGATCAGGGCGTTGACTTTGCCCATTGCTGCCTGTACAGCCAGCCCCTGTTTGATAATGTCCACGCAATAGGCATCCTCTTCGACCATACGCTCTATACCGCGGATGTGGCCCTCGATGCTCTTGAGTCGGCGCAGCGCCTCTTGTTTCGTTTCGTCTTTCATCAGCCTATCCCCACCCCCCAGGGAGGGGGTAATCCGGAAATAGTATAGCATATTTGGCCATTTTTGTCAAAGGCAACGCGTACTGCGCCAATAGATTCTTACCAGATGTAAAAGTGATTTTGACAAAGGGAGTGCTCCTCTGGTCAAAACAGTCGTGACAGCAACTTTACCGGAGGAGCACCATCCCGCGACTGATATGACGCTTAGAGAATATATGTTATAAACCGAGATGGACTACCTCAACACTTCCTGCCGCGGGGTAAAATCTGTGAAGGAGCGCCCTTCTAGATAATCCGGGAAGGTATGCACGCCGGTGATCTGCAAATAGCAGCGGTTGGGGAACTTCTCCCAACCACGGGCCAGCCCGATGCGTAGAAAGACGGTTGCACTGTGCAATTGCCGTTTAATCTCTGCCCTGATCTCCTCGGGCTTTTGTCCCTGTTCTCGTTTTCGTCTTGACACGAGGTCACAAGTGCACTGCGGCCCTATTTTCCACCTTTAAGTATGGCAATGCAAATCCCTATGTCAGATCCCGTTCCCCGGAGTAGAGAGATTTTATCTAGAACGCTCACCTTTCCAACGCCTTCAACACCATCGCTGTCGCCTCCTCGGGCGCGGCTTTACCCGTCAGGACGTCGTGTAGAACTATTTGTAATGCGTGCGAAAGGGTTGGATACTCTGGATGTATGGGTGCCGGATAGGCAACTTCCAGCAACCTCTGAAGAAAAACTGCGTAGTCAGTATCCGCCACGGTCTGTAGTAGTGACGAGCGCCGCGTGGGGAGGTAGTATGCTGCTGCACACCAGCGCGACAAATTCTCCGGGTGCATCATGTGCTCGATGAACGCCGCTGCAATTTTCTGTCGCTCTGGATCCTGCGTCACGATCGCCCACCCCCACCCCCAAGCAACCGTCGCTGTATTGCCGGCGCGAGTGGGTATTGGCGCGTACTCCGTGTTCTGGGGCACATCCCGATCAGCAGCGATGCGCGACGCCCGCACATGGGTTAGTGCTGCTTTCCCAGCCTCGTAGACCGGCCAGCAGTCATCGGCTGATACCATCTCGAGAACAGAGGCAGGCGCGATTCCCAGGGCGACGAGGTTATGGTAATATTGAAAAACCTCCGTCAATGTGCTAGGGTCTGGAGTCAGAGCGCCATTTGCGCTCGTCAGCGTGTCTGTGATGGCGAAATATTGGATCAATAGCGCCTCGGTTACTGCCCCATCACCTGGGCCAGCAGGAAACAGGTAAGTTGCCGCATGGCTAATCACGTTGGTCCAGGTCTGCGGGGGCCGTGGCATTTGAGTTGCGTTGTAGGCCAGGAAGGTGAGATCACATTCGTAGGGCAAAGCCACCAGGTACTCACCTATTTTCCCGGCCTCGAGTGCGAACGGATAGAGGTCGTCCAGTAGGTCCGCGGAAATCAAGTTATCCAGGGGCTGCAATAGACCCTTCTGTGCTAATGGAAAGATCTCTCGCCAATCCACAGCCACCAAGTCTGGCAAGGCTTCAGGCACGACGGCTTGTGCAGTGAGCAGGAAATCCTGAATGCCGCCCACGCCATAGGGCTTCTTCACGAGATACTCGAGATCCACTGTTGGGTGTTGAACGGCAAAAGCATTCAGTTGGGCGGTTACAATCTCTCCCGCAAGCCCTGGTGCGACCGGTGATGTGAAATCAGGCAACCAAACAGTCAGAGTGACTCCCTGGTCCCGTGGTGATCGCATTGGAGTGGGCGAGGGCGTTAGAATCGGCGATGGTGACGGGGTTGGCTTGATGGTAGGGGTCATAGGCCCCTCTGAGGGGAGTAGCGCGCGGCAGCCGATGGCGAGCGTGAGAGCCACCCACAAGAATAGCACGGCCATGCGATGTTGTGGCCTGTTGGTCGATGTGATATCCGAATGACGCATTTTGTACTCCCAACGGATGTGCATATTATAACACAAGTGCACTGAGAACCACTTGCGCGACAGGGGCCTTTCCGCCTAGAGCGTGACGGTTGCATATACGGCTCCTTAACACTATAATCGTCTCCAATAGGGGATCCTATGCGCATCATCGGTGGAACAGCGAAAGGTACACGCCTGTATTCTGTGCCCGGTCTCACTACACGACCCATCACCGACCGGGTGAAAGAGGCCCTCTTCAATATCCTGGGGGTGGCAGTGCAAGGAGCACGTTTCCTGGACCTGTTTGCAGGGACAGGGAGCGTCGGCATCGAAGCACTAAGCCGGGGGGCAGCCCTGGCAGTCTTTGTGGAGCGCGACAAACGGGCTATCAAAACCATCCAACGCAACCTGAGAGCCACCCACCTCGAACAGAAAGGACGTCTCATACGCCGCGATGTGTTCGATTACCTATCTGACCCCTGTGATGAGCCTTTTGATTTTATCTACATCGCCCCGCCTCAATACCGTGGTTTGTGGACCCAAACACTCATGGCGCTAGATAATAGAGATTGGCTGGCTCCCACCGGCTGGGCGATTGTGCAAATCTACCCCAAAGAATACGAGGCTTTGAATCTGCATGCGCTAGTCCTGAGTGACCAACGCCGATACGGCAGCACACTCCTGTGCTTTTACACCTTGTCAACCTGAGTACATCACGTTATACTCTTTAGAAGAAGATTGCGGTAAGCATGTCTTGGCTTCCACGACGCGGAGGAATTTACATTTTACGTCCCACCACCCAGGAAACAGAGAATGCCCTGAGCCACTCCCTGAGCCAATGCATCCTGATGGTTGAGGAGCATGTCCCGGTCCTCGCTCATAAATCCCAGTTCGATGATCGCTCCCGGCGTCTCAGGGTCAATCTTGCGGAAGGCATGATACCACTGCATATCAGGAGTGATGCTGTTCTCATGCCGGGCCAGCCCAGTGGCTCGCTCATACTTGCGCCACAGGCACTCTACCAGACGATCTTCGGCTTCGGGAACAGCGCTATTGGATACACGGGCTACTTTAAAACCTGATACGCCCCACCACTCGCACGAATCACTATGGATGGCAACAAAGGCATCGGCCCTATAACCTTGAATAGCCTCATCGAACTCAGCCAGCAGATCCACGTCGTAACCGTGGGCTTGGAGGATGGCGACCACGCGGCGGGCTACAGCCAAATTGATATCCACCTCCCGCAATCCGTCCGGGCATACAGCCCCAGAGTCATACTGCCAGTGTCCAGCAACGATGCCAATGCGCGGCCCACTGTGGGTGGGGATAGCCATCGGGGAGGGTCGTGGTGTCGGACCCGAGGCAACCGGTCGGGGTGTACTGGATGCGGTGAGAAGAGGGTTCTGGGTACTGCTGTTAGTTGCTGTCTTAACCACGCCGCTCCGAGAGAGGGCGAGCAGTCCCACAATGAGCAACGCAAGACCCAGTACGCTCAGGCGCAGAAGCCCGAGCACTTGCGCCAAGGTGTGGCGGCGCAATGTACCTTTCGGGCTTTGTGGCGACATTACGCTCTTCTTCCTTCTCGCAGCATTTCTCTTATTAAACCAATCATACCTCAACTGCTATATGTGGTCAACTTACCCGTGAAAGAGCAAAAGGTGTGCGGATGAGCAAAGTCCTCGTTTTCGTACACGGTGCAGGCATAACATCTCCTAATTACTACGAGCAATTATTGGTCGCCTTGGAGCAATTAACCCGTACATCCTGGCCTTATCGAGCGGTGCGCTACAGCCCAGAATGCATGAGCCCTGACCGATTGGCAAGCCTGACAACGCAGAAGGCACGTGAGAAGACCCGCGCTGAGCGCCAACTACAACTGGAATTGCTCCGCGGTGTGCCTCGCCTCACGAGGCGACTTGTTCGAGAACAAGGGGTATTCGATGGTCTGCGGCTTCTGAGGCAAACGTTGCGTGGTATTTGGCAAGCAACACGAGATCTTATGAACTACGAGTTCTGTCCCGCAGTCCGAGCCTGCGTACGCGGCAGACTCCTTACAGCACTGCAAACCGCCCCCCGGGGTGACATTGTACTAATCAGCCACAGTTTGGGAACGGTTATCTGTTTCGATTTGTTGCGGCAACGGGGCGATGAATTCAAGATAGCCACCTGGTTCACCACCGGCTCACCGCTGGGGAAATTCGTGCGGCTGCGTCGCCGGAGTCACCACGCCGGTGAGATCGCGCATGTTGGGGCCTGGCAGAATCTTTACGACCCCACCGATCTAATTGCCGGGCCGCTCGCCCACACCTTCCGAGATTGCCCCGTCCGAGATCGGCCAGTGGATGTAGGGATACTGTGGGGCGCCCACAACTACTGGCCAGACCCGAAAGTGCATCGCATAATAGCCGGGGCTCTGCGGAGACCTTAAAGACAGAAGTGAGAAGCCCACAATGACCCTATTGCACCTCTCTCTCGCGTGGCTTATCGGTATCTGGATTGGTTCACGACTATGCCTGCCGCCCCAATACTTGGCAGCAATTGCCGTCTTTGTGTTATTGGTTACCGTGTTCCTGCGGCGGCACACCCGCCTTCAACTCTCGTCTCTTTGCGCCCTAACGCTACTGCTAGGGGCATTACGCTACTCTACCGCTGTCCCCCACTTCGGCCCCGGCGATCTCGCCACCTACAACGATGTTGGTCGCGTGTCCTTGCGTGGAGTCGTCTGCGCGTACCCTGACTTGCGTGACCGCTACACGAACCTGCGTGTATCTGCCTCCCGCCTGAAAATAAACGATATGTGGCTTGATGTTCGGGGTCATGCGTTGGTGAGGGCTTCACGGTTCCTGGCGGTGCGTTACGGTGACGAGGTAGAGGTTTTCGGCACTTTGGAGACGCCACCAGTTTTTGCTGATTTTTCCTACCAGGATTACCTGGCCCATCAGGGCATTCACTCACTGGTACAGTACGCCCAAGTGTCTGTGATTGGACATGACAAAGGCAACCCACTTGTAGCCGCCATCTACCGTCTGCGGGACCGTGCTCGAGAAACAATTGCCCTGATGTTGCCGGAGCCGGAGGCCTCACTTCTGAGCGGTATCCTGCTCGGGCTGGATAAGGGCATCCCCAAAAGCGTTGCAGATGCTTTCCGTGCAACTGGTACCTCTCACATCATTGCTATTTCTGGCTTCAACCTCACCATAATCGCTGGCTTCCTGGCATTAGCCACTCGCAATACTATTGGTCAGCGCTACGTGCCACATATATCCGTAATGGGAATCGCCTTGTACACTTTCTTGGTGGGTGCAGACCCTCCTGTCTTACGGGCAGCCATTATGGCTATTCTCGTGGCCATAGCCGCTTACACGGGGCGCTGGACGGAGGCGCTGACTTCATTGGCAGTAGCCGCATTTCTAATGACCCTCTGGAATCCGTATAACCTTTGGGACGTGGGTTTCCAACTCTCTTTTGCTGCCACAATTGGCATCTTGATATTCCACTCCCCGCTGCAAAGCGCGATGCTCAGGGTGTTGGACCGGTTTCCAATCAAAGGATGGCTCAAGGCATTGGGGCGATTCTTTGATGAAGCCATTGTTGTTACTTTCGCCGCTCAAATCACGACCTGGCCCATTATCGTACACAATTTCCACAATTTCTCGGTCGTTTCGCCCCTGACAAATGCCCTCATTCTCCCTGTTCAGTCCATTCTTATGATCTGGGGTGGCGCGGCCACCCCCTTGGGAATGATTTTTCTTCCCGCAGGGCAGATCTTGGCCTGGGTAGCCTGGCTTTTCCTCACCTATACCACCCATATCGTGGGTTGGTTTGCCCGGGTTCCTGGCGCTGCCATAGAGGGAGTCGAAATACCCCCCGCTTTCCTCGCAGGTTATTACGCATTCCTGATCATCATCGCCCTACATGACAAGGTGAATTTGCCCACACTGCGCGTTTTTCTCACGCGCAATTTTCGCCTGCGCATGCTCTTCACTGGTCTAGCGGTCATACTCATTCTCACCTGGTTGGCTGTGTTCTCACTGCCGGACGGCAAACTACACGTGGTTTTCCTCGATGTTGGGCAAGGTGACGCCATTTTCGTACAAACGCCCACGGGCCGGCAGATGATGATAGATGGCGGTCCAGCCCCCTCGGTGGTGCTCGCGGGACTGGGTAAACGCATACCCTTTTGGGATCGGGACATTGATCTCCTCGTGCTCACCCACCCCGACGAAGATCATTTGGCCGGCTTAGTGTCCATCCTGGAACGTTACAAGGTAGGAGCAGTTTTGGATACGCCATTGCCACACCAATCTCCCTCCAGTGCGCGTTGGCAGGAACTGTTAGCAAAGGAGCAAACGCAAGTCGTGATGGCAGAACGGGGAATGACAATAGACCTGGGCGACGGAGTGACAGCCGAGGTGCTAAACCCCCAGCGACCTATTATCACGGGCACATCCTCCGACGAGAACAACAACTCCGTTGTTTTGCGCCTGACCTACGGACAGACCACTTTCCTTTTCTCAGCCGATGTGGAACAGGAAGCAGAGAGGCGATTACTCACGGATGCGGATGCATTGTCCGCGTTAATCCTTAAGGTGTCTCACCATGGTGCAGCCACAGCAACCAGTGAAGCATTCCTACAGGCAGTGCATCCGGAAGTGGCCGTTATCTCCGTGGGCGCGGAGAACACGTTCGGCCACCCATCGCCAGAAACGTTACAGCGATTGCGGGAGCAGGTATCAGAGATCCTGCGTACTGACGAAAGAGGAACTGTGGAGATAATCTCCGATGGAAAACAGTACCGCGTACGAACGGAGAAATAATCCCAGTTACGATTCACCCATCCTTTCGCGCCCAATCATACGGTATTTGGTCCGTGTGCGCTGGTAGGCGGTACTCATCAGGTTCGTCATAGTTATATAATTCCGTCGGGGTATTTACGATCAGGGCCATTCCCTCGCCAACGCCCTTGAACCCGTGCATCACCCCGGCTGGTATTTTGACCATGATGGGGTTCAGTGGCCCCATAAAGAACTCATTGATCTCTCCATAAGTAGGCGAACCTTCTCGCCGATCATAAAGGACCACCTTGGCCATCCCTGCTACACAAACGAAGTGGTCTGTCTGCACTTTGTGGTAATGCCAAGCCTTAACCACACCAGGGTAAACAGCAGTGACGTAGACCTGCCCGAACTTCTCAAACTCCTCCCAGTCGCTACGCATCAACTCCATCAAGAAACCCCGCTCATCGGGTATCAGGCGCAGTTTACGCACTTTCACTCCTTCAATCACTTCGTGCTCCTTTCGTAGATAGTCTGATGATCTCCGATCTCCGCAGCGATCATGCCTGTTAATATCAGTCCGCAACCCCACCATGCTCGTGCGGTTAGTACGTCTCCGGCTAACAAAACGCCGAATAGCGCTGCGAAAACCGGTTCGGCGGTGAAAATGAGCGCTGTGTGGACAGCCGTGGTAAATGTCTGCGCCACATTTTGGACACTGAAGGCAAAAGCGGTGGCCAATACACCGGTGAACGCTGCGGCGCCCAACACGCTGGGGGGAAAAACAGTCGGCAACGGTTCTGTCACCAAGGAGGCCAGCCCGCTCAGCACAGTCACCGTCACCAGTTGTACGATGGCTAGGCTAAGGGCATCGGCCCACCGAACAAATGCGCTCACGGCAGTTATTTGGAGGGCGAAAGAAAAGGCACAGCCCAGCACCAACAGGTCACCACGTGAGACAGATAAGTTCTCGTTTAGACTGAGCAACCCGAGCCCAATCGTCGCCAAAGCAACACCGGCTAGCACTCCCAGGCTTGGCTTTTGCCGCAGCCAGAGTGTTGAGAGCACCGGGACGATGACCACCGAGAGCCCAGTGATAAACCCAGCCTTGGAGGCCGTCGTATCACGTAGACCCCAGGTCTGAAAAGCATAACCAGCGAACAGAAAAAGCCCGATCAACACCCCGGCTGCCATGCCTCGCCTGCCTAGGGCTAAAAGCCGCCCATGGAAAAAGACCGCCAAGACAACAGAGGCTAACAGGAAGCGTAGAGCCAGGAACGGAAAGACTGGGAAGTTCGCTACGGCATTTTTCACCATAACGAAAGTGCTACCCCACACCAATGTGATGGTCAGCAAAGCCAAATCGGCCCACAATTGGCGACGTGAGATTAGCATAGTTGCGCTTTGTATGCAACAGCGCGCAATTCGTCGCGCACCGTTTGGTAAAGTTCCTGAGCCTTCAATTCACTTAAAGTGTAACATGGTGCGCCCATCTGGTCCGCCAGGGCCTGGGCCAGCCCCCGATCGAGTGATTCGTGTTCAGTGTTGATAACCACAGCGCGAAAGCCCTCGTGTTTGATAAGGCTGGCCACACGCAGAGCCTCTTCCTGAGGCGGCAGCCCCGTCACGGAGACGTTACCTGCCCCGTCTGTTAACAGGATAAGCAGAGGCATCACTTCTGGATCTTTTCGTCGTTCACGAACCAAAACTTGATGCGCCAACCACAATCCTGCCGAGAGGGGTGTTTTTCCACCCACATCCATGTCTACCAGCAACCGTTTTGCCAGTTCAACACTAGAAGTGGGTGGTAAAATCAGACGCGCCTCTTCTTTCTGAAAGGTGATCATCCCTACACGGTCACGCTTCTGATAGGCATCCGTAAGCAACGACATGATGGCTCCTTTGGTAGCAACCATGCGATCAGCAGCAGCCATAGACCAACTGGCATCCACCACGAATAAGATCAGATTAGAGGCGCGGCGCACACGCACTTTGCATTGCAAATCCTGGCTTTCGATGGCCAATGCAGTATCAGTATGTTTGCGTTCCATCTGATGAGGAGCAGCCTGGCGCAGGGTGGCATCGAAGGCTATGTCATTGCTTGTGCCATCGGCTGGACGACTGATCACATATCGCCCACGTTTACGGCGGGTGCGTGTGAAACTCCGCTTGCCGGATGTGGTGCGAGTCAACCGATCCAGAGGGGTGCTTAACCTGCGCGGAGGAAAAGTCTCTCCTACTGGAACCGGCATATTCGGTTGGCGGATGTAAGAGAGTGGCAGTGCGTCGGCTTGATGGCCCCGCAGGGGAGTGTTATGAGTGCCGGGAGGAAGCGGCTCTGCTTGTGCGGGCTCATTAGGTGGAGGTGATATTCCTTCGCTTTCCGAGGCCGAGGAGGGCGTGGAAACGGAAGTCATCTTCGCGCGCACTTCACTTAGGCGGGTCTCCAGTCGATCCAGTTGTTCTCCTGCCTCGTCGAAGGGTTTCTTCTTAAGGCGATGGGGTAGCGCCAACCCGGCAGCGATGAGAATATCCGCCTCTTCGACTACAGCACGGCCTTCAAAGGCAGCGTTTGCCAGAGCCGTCTTGAGAATCACGATATCTGCACGATGCCCATCCACGCCAAATTCTGCAGTGATCTTGGCGATAGCATAGATGTCATCTTCCGTGTAAGTAACCTGTGGCAGAGAGCGCTTGGCTCGAGCGATCTGCCGGGAAAGAGCCTCCTCTTCGGCCCGCCATGCTTCGTAAAAGGCGATGGGATCAGACTCATATGCCACGCGCCGTTGGACGATGGCTACGCGAGCATCTGGCTCTGGAATGCCTCGGATTTCCACACATAAAGCGAAGCGGTCAAGCAGCTGTGGCCGTAACTCCCCTTCTTCCGGGTTCATTGTACCTACCAAGATAAAATGGGCGGGGTGGCTGAAAGAGATGCCTTCGCGCTCAACCACGTTTACACCCATCGCAGCGGAGTCAAGCAGGAGATCTACCACGTGGTCGTCCAGCAAATTCACCTCATCCACGTAGAGTAGCCCCCGGTTGGCAGCAGCCAGCACGCCTGGCTCGAAGTGCCGTTCGCCCTTCTTAATGGCGCGCTCGATATCCAAAGTGCCCACCACCCGATCCTCTGTAGCGCTGACTGGCAGGTCAATGAAACGCGTACGACGACGGACACGAGGCAATATCTCCCCACCAGTCACGCGAGCACGACAATTGTCACACTGATTCTGTGAGTTATCGGGATCGCAGTTAAACGGACAGTCGGCGACAACCTCGATCTCAGGCAAAAGAGCAGCCAGGGCACGAGCGGCAGTGGACTTGGCAGTGCCGCGCTCACCGCGGATGAGAACACCGCCAATCCCTGGACTAATGGCGTTGAGAATCAACGCCCTTTTCATTTTGTCTTGTCCGACGATAGCCGTGAAAGGGAATACAATAGTCATTGTTTTCTGCCCACACCTTACCCAAGCAAAGTTCTGCAATCAAAGTATAGCGCAGCAGCAAAGGAGCGTCAAGCAATCCCGCTGAAGCGCTGAGAAACAAAAGACTTGTCCTGCAAAGGGATTCGATTACAATTCGTAAGGAGGCCTATCCAGAATCACTTTGGGCTTCAAATGCAGTGAATGCCAGTGAGCAGGGGATGTCGAACCCGAGGGGGGTCAAATTGAACGAAACGGATATTACTTTCCTGAAATCCATCGTGGGTGAGAAAGCAATCTCTACAAGGGGTGCTGACTTGGACGCTCACGCGTCCGATGAATCTGCCCACCCACCTCACCGGCCGGAGGTCGTGGTCTGGCCGCAGGATGTCGAACAAATCAGCGAAATACTTCGCTATGCTAATCACCGGCGAATCCCTGTCACAGCGCGAGGAGGCGGTTCCAGCCTCGAGGGAAACCCCATCCCCATATTTGGCGGCGTTGTTTTGGCTATGTACCATTGGAATAAGGTCCTAGAAATAGTGCCTGAAGACTTGCGTGTACGTGTCCAACCTGGCGTGGTTTATCAAACGTTAAATGAACAACTGCGTCCATACAGCCTCTTTTTTCCACCGGCCCCAGGGAGCGCGGAGGTGGCCACAATCGGCGGTATGGTCGCCAACGGTTCCAGCGGCATGCACAGCGTCAAGTACGGCGTTACGGGTGATTATGTCTTACGCCTACAAATAGTGTTGCCGACAGGAAAAATCATCACTGTCGGTTCCAATGCGGTCAAGAGCGCCAGTGGATACAACCTGGTGCGGCTTTTCGTCGGTTCAGAAGGGACATTGGGCATCATCACAGAGATCACCTTGCGCCTACGCGGGTTACCAGAGAAGATCGTTGCGGCAGTGGGGCGTTTTGCCACAGTCCGCCAAGTGACCAACACCGTCTCCGAGATCATCCGCTATGGTCTGCTACCAGCAGCGATGGAATTGCTAGACCCAGTCATCATCCGCACGATTAATAGTTATCTCCAGATGAACCTGGATGAGGTGCCGACGTTATTCCTGGAATTCCATGGCACAGCAGGTGGTGTCGCCGAGGAAACAGAACTGGCACGAGAAATCTGCATGGATAACGGTTGTGTCTCATTCATCAGGGCGGAGGACCCAGAGGAGCGAGCCCGACTGTGGAAGGCACGAAGCGAGGCCCATAACGCAGTGAAATTCTCTAATGTCAATTTCAGGGTTGAGATCGGGGATATCGTAGTCCCCATCTCCAGGTATCCGGAGGCAGTAGATCACATTTACCAACTGGCCCAGCAGCACAATGTGCAGATAGCCACATTCGGGCACGCTGGCGACGGCAACCTGCATGTGGAGATACTGGCTCAGAAAGGCAATATAGAGGAGCGCGCCCAGGTTGATGCTTTCAACGCGGCCATGGTCCGCTACGCGATCCAATTAGGTGGGACAGCAACCGGAGAGCACGGGGTGGGAATTGGCAAACGCGAGTTCATGCCGCTTGAACATGGTCCCAGTCTAGAATTGATGCGGGATATCAAACGACTCATTGACCCGAACGGCATCCTGAACCCTGGGAAGATTTTCCCTCCCCTTGTCAATGGGGAGCAAATATACCAAGCTGACATTGCATTGCCAGACTAAGCACCCAACAATCGCAATAACACGGTCATCGTCAAACCACTAACCAACGTGGAAATCAAGATAACACTTGTTACAAACTCTGGTCGGGCATCAAACTCCACGGCTAACACTGCTGTCATCACGGCTGTTGGCGTCCCAGACTCCGCGATACATGCCTGTCGTGTCACATCATCCATTCTGAAGAGATGGGATAGCGGAAAGGCGACCAGGGGTTCAACAATTAGTTTCAAGACGGTTGCCAGTCCCACAATCCACCACTCATTGGAAAGTCTAGTCCGCGAGAGTTGGGCACCCAGCAGAAGGAGCATCAAAGGGATGGCAGAGGTGCTCACCAATTTGATGGCTCTCCAGCCAGGTTGTGGTACAGTCCAACCCAACGCCCGAAATAATATGGCTGCCACAATGGCATAGGTCAAGGGAAAGAGGAACACGTTACGCAACGCTTGGGAGGCGCTCGCTTTCCTCCTGGAGGCGAAGTACACACCGATCGTGTACGTCAATAATGAACTTATGGTGAAGAAAATCAGCGCCCGCTCAAACGCCGCTTGGCCAAAAGCAGACATTACTACAGAGAGACCATAATTGCCCGTATTCAAAAACAGAGTGCCTAAGAGAAAAGCATTAGTGCGGCTTTCATCAAAGCGGAGTATGACAGAGGCAGAGCGCGAAATTAGCCACATGCATATGGTAATCAAGGGAACAAAAAGTGCTATCTGGATGAACTCTGCGCCACTGAGCGAGGACTCCAGCATCGTGGAGAATGCGAGACAAGGACTGACTACATAAAGGATAAGTTTGGAGAGCGATTTCACCTCCAAGGGCAGAACACGGTCTAACACGAATCCAAATCCAATCACAATGTATGTAGGCAAGATATAGTCTGTGAATGTGCTTAGGAACGCAGTGAGTGGCAAAGCATTCATTTAGGAAGATTCCTGGCAAATCCTTTTATAACCCGCTGATGGCAAGTATAATAGCACGGGCATAGACCGCCGTCAATTCCACAATATCCCAGATCTGAGAGGTCTTTTTACCCACGACCAATCAGAAATAGGAGACCAAAGATCATCATGAATAAAGGCGATCAAGAGAAACACACCTCGCGGTTCCCCAGAATGGCCCTGGTGCGACAACGCCTGAGCGTCGATCGGATAGAAAATGTGCCTGGTGTTGTCAAAGACCAACTAGCCCGTCTACATCTCGATGAACTCATCCAGCCAGGCATGCGTGTAGCAGTAACTGCGGGAAGTCGTGGCATTGCGAATATTGCCACAGTCTTGGCGACCACCATCTCGCAACTCAAAGCACACGGAGCAGAGCCCTTCGTTATCCCTGCAATGGGCTGTCATGGTGGCGCGGTCGCGGGGGTTCAGGCCGAGATCCTGCACTCGCTCGGCATTACAGAGGCCGCTGTGGGTTGCCCTATCATCTCATCGCTCGACGTTGTGTGCATCGGCGAGACCCCTCAGGGGATCCCTGTGTTCATAGATCGCACTGCAGCCCAGGCAGATGGCATCGTAGTGATCAACCGCATTAAGCCACATACAGACTTTGTGGGAGAGATCGAGAGTGGTTTGATGAAAATGATGGCCATCGGGCTGGGTAAATACGTTGGCGCGTTGAATGTGCACTCGCATGGGATACGCCTGGGCCTTGCCGTAGCCATCCCTGCCGTGGCACGGGTTGTGCTTAGCAGATGCCGCATTCTGTTCGGTATAGCGCTGATAGAAAACGCCTACCACCAACTCGCGCAGGTTGTTGCCATCCCAAGCACGGCGATCGAGGAGACCGAGAAAACACTGTTACCGGAGGCGCGGCGGATGATGGGGCATCTGCCATTTGATGAGTTGGACATCTTGATTGTGGATGAGATGGGCAAAGAGATCAGCGGCACTGGGATGGATACCAAGGTCATCGGACGTATCCGCATGGCTGGCAGTGCAGAACCAGATGCACCCCGCATCAGGCGCATCGTCGTGCGGGATTTGACAGACGCAACACACGGAAACGCCATAGGCATTGGACTGGCAGATTTCACTACGCGCCGCTTGGTGGATAAAATTGATTACCACTCCACATACATCAACGCGGTAACGGCAATGTGTCCTGAGCGTGGGTATCTGCCCGTCGTCGCAGAGACAGACCGAGAGGCTATCGAGTACGCGCTTATCACCATCGGCGCAGTCGACCCCCAGAAAAGCCGTGTGGTGCGCGTTGCGAATACGCTGGAATTGGAGCACTTCTACGTTTCGGAAAGCCTGCTGGCCCAGATAGGGGATCGAATCGACATGGAACAGATCAGCGAACTCGAACCACTGTCATTCGATGAAAAGGGAATGCTCCTCTCAGGTCCAGGGCATACCGGCTTCTGAAAGAGGCTAGACTATGCACATCAAGTCTGTTCGTGTTCTCATTACTCTGGCTCTTATGGCTACCATGATGGCATGTACTGCCCCAACAGCGCCATTGCCTTCGTCCACACCGAGCATCAACATCGGTGTGCTTCTCACTGCTGTGCCTTTGCCCACAGCAACGATTACTCCTACCCCCTGGCCTGCCGAAATCCAACCTCACTACAACGATGTCGAAATGGTAGGTATTCTTTACCAACATGACAGTGCGCTCATTTTTCTGGGCGGGTCCGACGAACTGAACGCGCACGGTATCGGAGGGACGCTCTACTCAGTAGATCCTGCGGATGAAACTGCAAGCGAGGCTATCGCTGCCCTGCAGTTAAACATTTATCCCGATCGCATTGTTCGTGTGCGCGGCGACATTGACCTCGATTTCCAGACGCGCCAGGGCCGATTGAACTTGCGCACGGTGCAACCCATCCCCCTACCCTTTGATGAGGATACCCCGCTGGCAAACGAATTACCCACAGTGGCAGGGCTAATCCTACGTTACCCGCCTGATTGGACAGTTATTCATCGGCCAGGCGGCAATGGGGTGTGCAACTTCAATCCTCTGGTATTACGCTACAGCGGGAGGCGGGCGGCAGACCCCACCGCGTTCTGTGTTACCGTAGATGGACCGAGTCCAGATGGTCCAAAAACATTGGATGAATGGCGTACCACAACGAGAAAAGATGCGCTACGTGCCGATCAAATCCTCATCGACGGCCAGATGGCCATACGTTATCGCCTCGAGACCTATGGCCGTGTCGAGGGCGTTGTTATCCAGACCGACACGGGGCTAATCAATGTATATGCCTTATCTGGCGACGCAGCCATGTTTGACCGAATAGTAGCAGCGCTTAAATTCGCCCCATAACTCCCCGCACACAGCGGGATGCGCAATGTGGAACTCAACTTTAAGGTTTCGGGATAGCGAGGCCCTTCGCACCGGGTTCCGACATCGTGGCTTCAGGGAAATTTTCCTGGATCAACTCGTGGATAATCTGGGCATACTTCACTTTCTCCCGCACCAAAAACGATAGGCTATCAATGCTCGTCCACGGCTTGTATAGTGCCCCTGGGCCAGCAGCGCACGCGGGGCCGGGCTCGATCTTGAAATAACACGGCGCACATACGCGAGCCATTTCTGGAGCCTCGTAGAAGCGGTTGTATCCACCAAAGGATTCCGCAAGATAGATGTGCAGATCTAGTGGGATATCCACCGCCTGGCGAATGGAAGCCATTTGTGGTAGTGAGAGATCACCTACAGGGTTGAACGTACCTGCACCGAGCATCTGGAGCAATCTGCCACCAGCGGCTGAGCCATGACCAGCATAGATAGACACCTTGAAAGTCACATCCTGAGGGATCGTACCGTCCTTCCTCAGTTCGTTGAGCAGCCAGAGCAGGCCCTCGTCTATGCATAGGAAGCCACGGAACCCCAATTCGATACAGTGCATAATGTCAGCGATAACGTAACGCAGTTGATCCGAGCCGCGGTAGCGCAGGCCAGAAAGTCCACCCTCTGGGGTCACGAGTTGGCGACCCGTGTCCCACGCCGAACGAGGGCCAGGAGTCAAGATCACCTCCATTTTCGCTTCGGCAGCCATTTGGGCGAAGGCACGCAATTCCGCATCATCGAGCAGAGTGGCTCCCATCACGACGGAGATCAGGCGGTGAATAGGCATCTTGCGCTTCTCCGCCTCATCAATCAATGCCTCCAGCACCTGGGGCCGTTCTACACCGGAAATCTCCATCCGATACCACGCCCCATCCGGGAAGCGCTTGGTGCTGGTAGGTAGATCGTAAGCATCGCGCCCAGGGATACCATGCCGCTCCATAGCGGTGGAAACATCTTCTAATTTCATGGCTATTCCTCCTTTGGAATCGTTTATTGCGTCATTCAAACGCTCAAACCCGCGTCACTGTGACTGCTTTTTTATCTGCGCCCAATCGGCCAGGAATCGCTCTACTCCTACATCGGTAAGCGGATGCCTGATGGCCTGCATAAGCACTTTGTACGGCACGGTTGCGATATGCGCGCCAGCCAGTGCTGCCTGGGTTATGTGCAATGGGTGGCGAATGCTAGCAGCGATCACTTGCGTGTCATAACCGTAAAAATCGAGGATGTCCACGATGTCACGCACCACTTGCATCCCATCGTGGCCCGCGTCGTCCAAACGGCCAACGAAAGGCGAGACAAACGCAGCCCCACCCAATGCAGCGAAGAGGGCCTGGTTTGGAGAGAAAACCAGCGTGGCATTGACACGGATGCCCCAGGTGGATGCCAAATCCTTCGCCTCTTCGAGCGGGGTATCGCACCTACCCAGATACTCACAGCCCTGACACAGCCGGTCTAAGTCCACCTCGCAATCCCGGACGGTCTTGAGGGCTTGTAACCCCTGTTCTGTGAGCGGGATTTTCACCACTACATGAGGTGACCATGTGGCAATCTCCCGAGCCTCAGCGATCATATCCTCGACGCTGGTGCTCGTCACTTCCGCGCTGATGCAATTCTGGACAATGTAGCAGATCTCACGGGTTACCTTCTGGTAATCACCGCGCCCAGCGCGCATCATCAGTGAGGGGTTGGTCGTCACGCCGCTGACAATGCCCAATTTGGCAGCATCGCGAATCTCCTCGATACTTGCAGTATCCAAAAAGATTTCCATATTGTCCTCCTAGTCGGTTGCTTTCTGCAACTGAGCGCATTTTTGCGCAGCCTCGTATTGAATTGCCGCCCCCAGAAAATCGCGAAAAAGCGGGTGCGGGCGGTCAGGCCGCGATTTGAATTCGGGGTGGAATTGGCACCCCACCATCCAAGGGTGGTCCTGGATCTCTACGACCTCTACCAGTTTGTCATCAGGTGAGAGCCCGCTGAAAACCATACCCGCCTCAGCCAGCATCGAACGATAGTCGTTGTTCAGTTCAAAGCGATGGCGATGGCGTTCGTGGACGACAGGTTGACCGTAGGCAGCAGCAGCCTTTGTTCCTGGCACCAGGTGACAGGGATAAGAGCCCAGGCGCATGGTGCCGCCCATATCGGTAACGGTCCGCTGTTCCGGCATGAGGTCAATCACCGGATAAGGTGTGGAGGGATCAAATTCGGTGCTGTTGGGCTTGTTGTTACCCACCGCATAACGCGCCAGTTCGATAACCATCACCTGCATGCCGAGACAGAGTCCTAAGTAAGGGATACGATGTTCGCGCGCATACCGGGCAGCTGCGATCTTTCCCTCAATGCCCCGGTAGCCAAAGCCGCCGGGGACGATGATGCCTGCTACATTTTCCAATTGTGCGAATGACTTGCCTGCTTCCAGATCCTCAGCACGCACCCACTCGATTTCCACGTCCCTGTGATGATAAATCCCGGCATGGCGAACGGACTCGCGCACGCTCATATAAGCATCTAACAAATCCACGTATTTCCCGACAATGGCAACCCGAATTTTCGGCTTAGGGCTCTTGATTTCGGCCACCAACTGCCGCCAGCGAGTCAAATCGGCAACAAGGGGCAAATCTAACCGCTCCGCGATGTAACGTCCCAGCCCAGCATCCTCGAGGATGAGCGGTACTTCGTAGATGGACTCCACAGTCAACAATGGGATCACAGCTCGCTTCTCCACATCGCAGAAAAGGGCGATTTTATCTTTGAGGTTATCGTTCACTGGATAATCCGAGCGAGCTACAATGACATCTGGCTGGATGCCGATGCTGCGTAATTGCATCACGGAATGCTGGGTGGGCTTGCTCTTGAGTTCGCCAGTGGCGGCAATGTAAGGTATCAGCGTAATGTGGATATAAAGCACGCTCTCGCGGCCGACTTCATTGCGCATCTGGCGGATGGCCTCCAAGAATGGTTGGCCTTCGATATCGCCGACGGTGCCGCCAACCTCGACGATGACCACGTCGGCGCCGCTTTCCACACTCACGCGCTTGATGCGCCGCTTGATCTCATCGGTAATGTGGGGAATGACCTGGATAGTACCGCCCAGGTAGTCGCCGCGTCGCTCCTTGGCAATCACCTCGGCATACACCTGCCCGGTAGTGACATTACTGGCCGCAGTAAGATTCTCGTCAATGAAACGCTCATAGTGACCAAGGTCAAGGTCGGTCTCACTGCCATCGTCAAGGACAAAGACCTCACCGTGTTGATAAGGGCTTAGAGTGCCGGGGTCTACATTTATGTATGGGTCAAGTTTCTGGATGGTGACAGAAACCCCGCGGCTCTTCATCAGGCGACCGATAGAGGCTGCTGTAACCCCCTTTCCAACTGACGATACCACCCCGCCTGTACAGAAGATGTATTTCGACATACCCAGCGCCTCCCTCGCCCATGTTCCAAAAAGAACCGTCATGTCCGGATAAGCGGGATGCCGCGCCCGGCTTGAAATGCTTTTGTATTGATCTCAAGGAGTTTACGCGGGACATGTTGCTGGATGGCAGTTACCCACGTATCTTCCGGGATGTCTAATAGGGTGGAAAGTGTGCCTAACATCACGACATTGAGTACCCGAGCATTGCCCAGTTCTTCAGCAACAGCAATAGCGGGTACCACGTGGACGTTGGATGAAACCTGGTGTAGGATGTGTAGCAAGCGGTCATCATCAGGGTATATCTCATCGCCTATGTTTACGGAAAGCGGCGGGATGCGTTGATCGTTCACGATAATAACTCCACAACCGGGGCGAACTGTTTCGACATATCGTATTGCTTCCAGTTTCTCAAAGGCGAGGAGAAAATCCACCTCGCCACAGCCAATAATGGGAGAATACACCTTTTGACCCCAGCGCACATGACTGGTCACACTGCCCCCCCGTTGGGCCATGCCATGTACCTCAGATTTTTTGACATCATAGCCAGCCAATAGACCCACTGAGGCCAGAACATCGCTCGCCAAAATCGTCCCCTGACCACCTACACCGGTTACCAAAATGTTAATGCTTTCCATTACATCGCTCCTCGGCTCACCGCGTGTTTATGACTTGCCCGACGATTCCACTACTTGGTGACGGAACAAGATGGCTTTGCGGGCGCAAACCTGGGCACAGATCTCACAGCCAGTGCAAAGCAGACGGTCGATTTGTGCTTTGGCCCTCCCGGTTTTTTCATCTACTTCTCCGCTTTGTAAAATGGCTGGGCAGCCCACTTTGAAACATAGCCCACATCCATTGCAAATCTCAGGGTCCACTTGCAACGGTATCCATTGTTTCCGTGCTTCGGGCAGGAGCGCGCATTCGCGCCTGGCAATAATCACCGCAGGTTCGTTTGAATCCAGGCAATCGCGCAACGCAGATTCAACCTGTTTGAGGTTATAGGAGTCTACTACATGCACTCTCTGGATCCCCATACTACGGACCAGTGGTTCGAATTCTATCGCCACCGTCTTTTGCTTTTGCAGGGTTATGCCGGTGGCAGGGTTTTCTTGATGGCCAGTCATAGCCGTGGTGCGATTGTCTAGAATGATAGTGATGGTGTTGCTCTGGTTGTAGGCCACATTGAGTAACGCAGGCATACCAGTGTGGAAGAAAGTGGAATCGCCCAGCACGGCCACGTGTCGTTGCTGGATGCCTGCCTTCGCCACGCCATGGGCCTGGCCGATGCTCGCGCCCATACAGCCACAGGTATGCAGCGCAGCCTGTGGGGGAAGGAACCCCAGGGTGTAGCAACCAATATCGCCATTCACTACTAGCTTGAGTTTGCTAGTGACAACAAACACTCCACGGTGAGGGCACCCAGGGCAGAGAATAGGCGGGCGACCGGGTAGCGGCCCTTTGTCCGGCATCGCTGTTGGAATACGAGTCGACTCCGGGAGGAGGCCGGCTTTAATAGCCGAGTCTCGCACCACCTCCGGGCTAAACTCCCCGCAGATGGGAAAAATGCTCTTACCCTCTACAGGAATACCCAATAGACGAATGCTTTCTTCTAGGAAGGGATCGAGTTCTTCCACAACAATTAGCCGCTTCACTCTCGAAGCGAAGTCACGTACCAACTGGGACGGGATAGGATAGGTCATGCCCAATCGTAAGATCGAGGCGGTTGGGAAGACTTCACGCGTATACTGGTAGCCAACACCGTTGGTAACGATACCCAGCGCGGTGTCACCCATCTCTACGCGATTATAGGGGAAAGTTTCAGCGAATTCCGTTAGTCTTGCGATTCGCTGCTCTATAACATGATGACGACGCCGAGCATTGCCCGGGACCATCACATATTTGGCCGTATCGATCCGATAGTAAGGCGGGCCCGCCCACCTGTCCTGACGCTCGCCTTTTATCTCCACTGGCGCACTGGAATGGGCCAGGCGGGTTGTGATACGCAGAAGCACTGGCGTGTCAAAACGCTCGCTGATCTCAAATGCTGCCGCAACCAGATCTTTTGCTTCTTGACTGTCCGACGGCTCAATACATGGCACGCGGGCAAACTTGGCGTAGTGGCGGTTGTCCTGCTCATTCTGAGAACTGTGCATAAATGGGTCGTCGGCAGAGACAATTACCAAACCAGCCTCAGAACCCGTCATCGAAGCATAAAACAGGGCGTCGGCAGCGACATTAAGCCCGACGTGCTTCATCACAGCCATCGCCCGGCTACCGGCATAGGATGCTCCAATGGCTACGTCCAATGCAACCTTTTCGTTGGGAGCCCACTCTGCATAGACACCAGGCATTGGGGCCAGGGTCTCCAAGATTTCGGTGCTCGGCGTTCCTGGATAGGCCGAAGCCACCCGTACGCCGGCCTCCCACGCACCCCAGGCAATAGCCTCATTTCCAGAAAGAAGCCGCTTCACTTTCTAACCTCCGCTGCTGGTGGGCAAATGAGTCCTTTGCGGATTTGCAAATGTGCCCCGTTTTCCATCGCTCTCAAAACTCCCATTTGCTGAAGAGCCTCAGCCACGTGCTCAGCGACCACGCGTTCACCTTCGGCCGTGAGATGTACACCATCATCCTGAAGTAACGATGCTATTCTCTCAGGACTCAAAGCACCAAACGCTGAGGCCAAGTCGATTAAATGTGTACCTTCCTGAGCAGCAATGTGGCGGATAACCTCATTGTATTTCTCGTAAATTTCTTGTTGCCAAGCATAACTCGCTGGGTCCAACTCGCGGCCGGAACGCTCATCCACGGGCGTCGTCGTCAAAAGACAGATAACTGCACCCGATCGGCGTCGAATGCGTCGCACTAACTCTCGCTGCGCCGTGGTAAAGCCCTCTTGTGATACACGAGGGCCAAAAGTCGATGACCAAGCAGCGAGCGGCACATATCCCCACTGACGTAAAAGTCGGCGCACCCTCACCATCAACGTTAGATAAAGATGGCAATGTTTTCTCAGGATGTCGTCCAAGCGACCTAGCAAGGTCATCCTCTGGAACATAGCCCGCTCACGGATGCGATCCAGTGGCCAATCGCCAAGTTTGCCGTCGTTGAGGCCAAAGGCCAGCAGCACCATATGGGGCTTGTAGCGAAGCACTGCGGCATCAAGCCAATCTAATGCTAATACGGAGGTACAGCCTCTTATTCCAGAATTGATTACTGCGATGCTGGTGGCCGGATTTTGCCTATTTAGCAAATCGGAAAGAATGTGAGGGTAACTCTGATTGTAGAGCAGATCTTCTCCATGCGCGATGGAATCGCCGAAGACCACGATGCGGTATTTATTTACTAAGCGTGTTCTATCCAACGCCCGGGTTTTGCTTCGGAGTGCTTGGTAGCAGGTTGGAGCCAGTGTCTGCCTGTGCCGGATGCGCAAAGCAAATTCGATCAAGAGCAAGAGAGCGATTATGGCTAATAAAGCGGTCACATCTCCTCTCCCGTAATTTAAATTCTACCCCAAATTGACGGCTGGGGCAAAGATTGCGTCTGGATGGAGACCCCTGATATAATATCATCACAATAAACTCGGTGGAGGTAACATGAGACCCCTCATCGGCATCACTTGTTCCTCGGATCAACAAACCAGTCGTTTCAGTCTCGCCAGAAACTACATCGCCGCCGTCGAGATAGCAGGAGGCGCGCCAATCATCATCCCTTATCCTAGCGATCCCGTGATCCTACATGACGTGCATGAGAAATTGGATGGGCTGCTCCTCTCAGGTGGTGGTGATGTGGCCCCTCATCGTTATGGCACAACGGATTCAGGGCACCTAATCGAAGTGGACGAGCAACGTGACGAGGCGGAATGGCAATTGGCCCGCTGGGCGCTTGAGGATAATCGTCCTCTTCTCGCGATCTGTCGGGGGATTCAAGTTTTGAATGTAGCACTTGGTGGAACACTCTACCAAGACCTGTCGGTGGAGTACCCAGGTGCACTACAACACCGTTGCGCACCGCATTGTCCTCGGGATCACACCGCTCACACTGTCAGTGTAGTACAAGGTACCCTGACCGCGCGACTCTTGGGCGTGAAACCTGACCAAGTCGTGCCAGTCAACAGTTTTCACCACCAGTCCGTCAAAGATGTTGCCACTGGGCTGATCGTCACCGCACGGGCACCTGATGGGGTAGTGGAAGGTCTCGAATCTCCTGCCCATCGCTTTGTGATAGGAGTGCAATGGCACCCTGAGGAAATGCTCAGCCAAGCGGCTATGCGACGACTTTTCATTGGTTTCGTGGAGGCCTGCAGAACGTAGGGACACCGGAATAGGGATTGGGCCACCACTGAATCAATTGCCTTGCAAAGAACCACGGTTTTCAGGAAAGTAGCAGGTGTTTTGGGATAATTGGGATAATGTTTGGGATATTTGGGAAATGAGCGCCTGAAATAGGGTCACTTAAGGATGTAATACGTGCCCTTTTTGGCTCCGATACGGAGGAGAATGCCCCGGTGTACCATATCGGCCAGATCGAGCCGCAATGTCTCCGGGGTCACGTGAGGACACAACTCTTGGTAGTCTCGGCTGGCGATATGTCCGTGCTCGCGTACATAGGCGAGGGCCCGAAGTTGGCGTTCGTTTAGTTCCTGTACCCACTTCGCCTCAGGTGCCTGACGTGTGTTGTGGAGAGTAACGATAAAAGTATGAGGACGTGCCTCGAACGCAGGTGGTGGAAGCCCTGCAGCCAGCATCTCTTCATACATGCGATCAATACCCAGTCCCAATTCCTCGATGTAGCCCCAGTAGAACAGGCCGCGCACGATCCTGGGGTTGCGCGAGAAATGCTCTTCCATGATGTTCTCCAAGGTGATGTGCCCAGCCAACCCCCCGGGGCTAATGATCTCCAGCCGATCGTCGAACATGCGCACCTCGATACGCCGGCCTTGGAGTCTGTAATCGCGGTGAGCGACAGCATTGACCAGCGCCTCGCGAACGGCAAAGATAGGATATTCCGGCCTTTCCTCACGGGCTAACCCAGAGATGACGGTCTCGTGTCGCATTTCCTCCCACAGTACGTTCCAAGTTTCTTCGAGCAGTCGAGGCAATGGACCATGGAGATCCTCGCGACGCGAATAGACAGGTGGATTGGCTCGCGTGTGGCCCTCGCCATCACCAAAGTGCACAAAAACCACCCCGCTCTGACTTAAGAAGTGCTCTGGGTATTTGCCGAAGAGCAGCACTCCGGCCACTGTGGGGACACCATTTCGATCAATGGCGCCAGCGTCTACTAGCAGTGCTTCTTCGGACCATTTCTTCATATGGCGGCCACGCTGGCGACGATGCTCAATGTAATCGGCAACGACTTCGTCATCAAAGTCATCCTGCGTGGCATTCTCAACAGTCCGCTCTTCGAAATTGCCTACACCACGCGTCGTGGCGAGCCTGCGGACATTTTCCTCTACCAAGGTGCGGTTGTGCTGGCCAGAGCGGATAAGCACACGGCCGTCAGTCAGGGCATGCACCTCCGAACTGCGTGCTACGGTCACCACAGCGATAGTGCCACCCTCAAAATCTACCGTTGACCACTCGACCGGCACCAGCGGTTTACATTGTGCCTGGGCGCGCATCAAGAGGGGTTCAACGTCCTCAGCCACTTCCTCTTCCACTACCCGTCCCTTTGAATCGAGGCCCAAGAGCAGCGTGCCGCCGTCAGCATTTGCAAATGCCACTAGCAACTCTGCCAATTTGTTCGCCCGAGGACGGGGCACGAACTCAAGCAACTGTCCCGGTCCCCTCTCGAGCAAGGATCGCAACTCAATTGCTCTCATGGGAATCATTAAGTCTATTCGGTGTCGTCAATGTTGCGCGGCAATTGTTTTTCGCGCCCCTCAAGCGAATCGTCGTGATTCTCCGCAGCGGCGCGTAATGCGACAGAACCTTTTTTCCCTGTCTTGCCACGAGCACGCGACGAGGATCGCTCATCCGCTGGCAGTTCCCCTGGCGTCTTATCAGCCTCTGCATTACCTAGTTTGGCAATCGAAACCGCCGTGTCGTTACCCTTGAGTTTCATGACGATGTTGCCCCGGCTAGCGCGGCTCGCACGCGGGAAATCCTTCACCAGACAGCGCAACACCACGCCTTGCGCAGATATGATCATTACTTCGCCATCGGGATCTACAACGCGGGCAGCAGTGACGGGTCCCGTCTTCTCCAGATATTTGGAAGCGAGAGTGACAACGCCGCGGCCATTGCGACCTTGCTTTGGGTATTCTTTCAAAGGAGTTCGCTTGCCATAGCCTTTGGCAGTGATCAACAATAACTCACCCTCGGGTCGGATCACGTCCATGCTCGTAACAGAATCGCCTTCACCCAGGGTGATGGCTCCCACCCCGCCTGCGGCCCGGCCCATGGGCCGCACTTCCTCTTCGCTGAAGCGAATAGCCTGGCCACGCTCCGTGACAAGAACGATCTCCTGGTCGCCGTGGGTCAAGCTCACCCAACCCAACTCATCGCCTTCACTCAGGCTAATAGCAGCAATGCCGCTGGGACGGACAGCAGAAAACTCGCTGATGACCGTGCGTTTAATGCGCCCCTGTCGGGTAACCATAGTTAAGTACTCAGCCTGTTCAAAGTCCGGTACAGCAACGGCCGCTGTTACTTTTTCACCGGATTCCAGAGCCACAATATTGGAAACGGGTATGCCTCTATCCTGGCGTGCAATATCTGGTATCTGATGTGCCTTTTCCTGGAAAACCCGGCCTTTGTCAGTGAAAAAGAGGATGCTATCCAGGGTATTGGCGGCAAACAGATATTGCACAGCATCCGTGTCGCGGGTAATGATAGCACGAGCACTACGACCCCGGCGACCGTAAGCATCGGCAGCCATACGTTTGATGTAGCCGTGCTGGGTGATCGCAATCAGCACATCTTCCTTGGGCACCAAATCTTGTGGGGTGAAGGTTACTTCTTCCTCAGCCACCCGAGTGCGACGGGTATCACCGTACTTGGTTTTGAGTTCTTGCATCTCCGCCTTAATAAGTTCCAGTATTTTTGTAGGCGAGCGCAAGAGAGCCTGGAGATCACGGATGCGTTGCGTAACCTCTCTGTATTCCTCCTCGATCTTGCGGCGTTCCAGTCCAGCCAAACGGCGGAGTTGCATATCCAGAATCGCGCGTGCCTGTATCTCAGTCAGTTTGAATTTGCGGCGCAGGTTATCTAAAGCAGTCTCAGCGGTCCGAGAGGCGCGGATGGTGCTAATGACCTCGTCCAAGTGATCGAGGGCGATCTTAAGGCCCTCGAGAATATGAGCGCGCTGCTTGGCTCTCTCCAGTTCGAACTCACTGCGACGGGTGATCACCTCGCGGCGATGTTCAATAAACAATTGGAGGGCTCGGCGGAGAGAAAGCATCCGCGGTTCACCATCCACCAGGGCAAGCATGTTCACGCCAAAGGTGGTTTGCATCTGGGTGTACTTAAGGAGTTGGTTGAGCGTAGTGCGAGGTTCAGCGCCACGCTTCAATTCGATGACCACGCGGGTGCCTTGCCGATCGGACTCGTCTCGCAAATCGGAGATGGTCTCGATGCGATGGTTGCGCACCAAGTCAGCGATACGCTCCACCAAGTTAGCCTTGTTGACCTGGTAAGGAATCTCAGTAACAATGATGCGATAGCGACCGCCCGCTATTTCCTCGATGTGGGCCTTTGCCCGAATGACAATGCGGCCTTTGCCAGTAGCATAAGCGCTACGTATACCCTCTAAGCCCATAATGCTGCCGCCGGTGGGGAAATCAGGCCCCTTGATGAATCTCATCAGTTCATCTACGGTCACATCGTCGATTTTGCGGTAATGGTCAATCAAGTAAGCAATAGCATCGCACACTTCGCCAAGATTGTGGGGCGGGATATTGGTTGCCATGCCGACAGCGATCCCTGCCGTGCCGTTGACGAGCAAGTTAGGGAGCCTAGTGGGCAGGACCAAGGGTTCTTGGAGCGAACCATCGAAGTTACTAGTGAAATCCACTGTCTCTTTATCAATGTCGGCCAGCATTTCTTCGGCCAGGGCTGTCAGACGGGCCTCGGTGTAACGCATCGCCGCTGCATTATCACCATCCACTGAACCGAAGTTGCCCTGGCCATCCACCAATACGTAGCGCATGGAGAAATCCTGGGCCAGGCGCACCATGGCGTCGTATACCGCGGCATCCCCATGAGGGTGATATTTACCCAGTACCTCACCGACAATACGAGCACTTTTCTTGTAGGGCTTGTCATGCTGGAGACCCATGTCGTTCATCGCGTATAGAATACGCCGCTGCACAGGCTTCAGGCCATCACGCACATCTGGAAGGGCGCGGGCCGTGATCACGCTCATGGCGTAATCCAAGTACGCGGTTCTCATTTTGTCTTCGATGTCAATGAATTTGACAGTGCCGATTTCCATACCTTCCTCGTACCCTCTTGTGTTTACTTAATCAGATGGAACGCGTGCGCTTGCCTTAGGAGACTGCCGGAGAGGCTATCTCACACATCCAAATTCTGCACATTCTTGGCATGAGTTTGAATAAACCGCTTCCTCGGCGGGACACTTGAGCCCATAAGCATGTCAAATGTCCTATCCGCCTTCAACGCGTCTTCCACTGTCACTTGCAGAATCGTGCGTCTCTGGGGGTCCATCGTTGTCTCCCAGAGTTGTTCAGGGTTCATCTCACCCAAACCTTTGTAGCGCTGGATCGTTAAGTTCTTGTCTCCTAACTTCTTGAGCAATGCGTTCTTCTCCGCTTCACTATACACATAGTAGTGCTGCTTTGCATCGGCGATGCGATAAAGCGGTGGTTGGGCGATGAATAGATGTCCATTCTCAATGATAGGGGCCATGTAGCGGAAAAAGAACGTCAGTAGAAGGGTGGTGATATGCGCTCCGTCCACATCGGCATCCGTCATGATGATAATGCGATTATACCGGAGACCGCGCAAATCAAACGAGTCACCAATACTCGTTCCCAAGGCCGTAATAAGCGCCTTGATCTCCTTGCTGTCTAACATTCTGTCCAGTCGGGCTTTCTCCACATTCAGGATCTTGCCTCGCAGCGGCAAGATGGCTTGGAAGCGTCGGTCACGCCCTTGTTTGGCTGAACCGCCTGCTGAGTCGCCCTCCACAATATAGAGTTCGCTCTTCGCTGGGTCGCGCTCGGAGCAATCGGCAAGTTTCCCCGGCAGGCTGGCGCTTTCCAGAGCGCTGCGACGGATCACTAAATCGCGGGCCTGCCGTGCGGCTTGGCGAGCTCGCGAAGCAGTCAGACACCGTTCGACAATGACTTTGGCCTCGCGTGGGTGCTCTTCTAACCAGGCTGTAAAGGCCTCAGTTACTACCGATTCTACCTGGCCCTTGACTTCCGCATTGCCTAATTTTGCTTTGGTCTGGCTCTCGAACTGTGGGTCGGTCATCTTCACACTGATGATAGCCGTCAACCCTTCACGTACATCTTCACCCGAAAAGTTTGCATCGCTCTCCTTCAGTATCCCAGCCTTGCGGGCGTAATCATTGAGGGTACGTGTGAGAGCACTGCGAAAGCCTGTCAAGTGTGTTCCACCGTCAATTGTGTTGATATTATTGGCAAAAGCGTAAACTGACTCGGAATAAGTATCAGTATATTGTAGGGCCGCCTCAATTATGGTGCCGTTTACCTGCCTTTCTGTATAGAAAATAGGGTGCAGCGCCTCGCGATTGCGGTTCAGATAGCGCACAAAGGAAGTTACACCGCCCTCAAAGTAAAAGGTCATCTCCCTATCGTCGCGTTGGTCAATGAAGGTAATGGTCAATCCTCGCGTCAAGAAGGCCATCTCTCGGAAACGCTCGGCTAAAACCTCATATTTGTAATCCAAGGTTTTGAAAATAGTCTCATCAGGCAAAAAGGTGGTCTTGGTGCCCGTTACTTTCGACTTGCCAACTTGTTCCACCGGGGTCACAGGTGTGCCCCGTTCGTAACGCTGCCGCCAAATGTATCCTTCCCGTTGCACTTCCACTTCGAGCCAGGCGGAGAGTGCATTCACCGCCGAGACACCAACGCCGTGCAAACCACTCGCGACCTTATAACTCCCGCTGCCGAATTTGCCACCAGCGTGAAGAACGGTATGCACAACCTCCAAGGCTGATCGTCCTGTATCCTGCTGGATGCCAACAGGGATGCCGCGCCCATTATCCTGGACGGTAACCGTGTTGTCTTTGCCGATCGTGACGATAATTCGGTCGCAGGCCCTAGCCAGGGCTTCGTCGACACTGTTGTCCACGACTTCAAACACCAGGTGATGAAGCCCACGGATGTCAGTGCTACCTACATACATGCCCGGACGCCGGCGCACTGCCTCCAAACCCTCGAGAACTTGGATGTCAGCGGCTGTGTATTCAGGAACCTTATTGCTGTTCATACTACGTCATCCTCACCTGATGTGTGTTGTCCCAAATTTTGCGAAAATGTCTAAATGAGATGCAAGACCCTAGTTTGACATATGCGCAGGAAGTTGCTTACGGACGCATAGATCAATTTGCAATACCATATCGAAAGATTTTACTACACCATCCCACTGATGGAAAATTTTACTGGACATCCAATCCCTCTAGATCCAATTATATTTGAACATTTGTTCTAACGCAAATTCGAGTGTTCTGCAGCAAAAGATCGAAGGACCCGGCTCAATGCTGCAATGCTCAACAGCGCTTGTTTCCCCCGAGGGGTGATATGATACAAGCGGCCCCTCTGACCAATGAACTGCGCCAATGAAAGTTCTTTGAGGTGATGGTAAAGTTGGCCCCCGGCCAATTTTGTCTGGACCATTAATGCGGCGGTAGTCTTTTCACCACTTAATAGTGCTTTCAGCACCCGAACGCGTGCCGCATTCGACAGCGCCATAGCCACCCGTCCTATCTCTTCCTCCTCTTCACCCAGCAATTCCTCCATTGTACTGATCTGCCCAACAAGGCCTGCCGGGTCCTTGAGCAGATGGAGGAAGAATGACTGCTCCTCGCCCGCCATTAACGCCTCTATGGATGCGACAATGCGTGCCGGGCTTTGCTTCGCTTCCCCAGCGACACTGGGCTTCACGGCAGCACTCCGAGTTTCGCGTCGCAGTAGCTCAACCTCACGCCGCAGAGACTCGTATTGCTGGGTTAGTTGTTCAATTCGTTCCGCTATGTCTTGTGTGCTCGTATCTCAAATTCCTTCCTCTGAATAGTTACAGAGTTACATTCTATTGTAAAATTGTACTACATATTCCCCAGATCGTCAAAATCTTGACGGCGACCGTAACCAGATGTACAATTTATTTATAGAGAGTGTGCAGAGTGTCGAAAGTCATTAGTCTACTCACCGATTTTGGCCTGAACGACGGTTACGTTGGCATTATGCACGGCGTCATCCTGAGCATCTGTCCCGACGCCCGGATTGTGGATATCTCCCACGGGATCCCACCGCAGGATGTGCGTCGCGCGGCCTACGTGTTGCACATCTCGTACCCTTACTTTCCAGAGGGGACGGTACACGTGGTCGTAGTGGATCCTGGTGTTGGCAGTAAGCGCCGAGCCATTGCCATCCGCACATCCGTCGGCTATTTCGTTGCTCCAGACAATGGGGTCTTGAGTTACGTTTTGGCCCGCGAGCGGATGTTAGAGGCTGTGGAACTCACAAATTCTCGCTACTGGCTGCCACGAGTGAGCGCAACTTTCCACGGCCGTGACGTTTTCTCACCAGTGGGGGCGCATTTATTGTGCGGCGTGCCCATGCGTGAGTTGGGTCGTCCGATCTCAGACTTGGTAACCTTCCCCATGCCGGCAGCCAAACGACAATCAGACGGCCGCCTTATAGGACATGTCTTGCATATTGACCGCTTTGGCAATATCATCACCGACATCCGCCAGGATGAGTTACCTCGCGATGGCAACGTGGCTGTGAGGATACGTGATCGCCGTATATCCGGCGTGCGAACGACCTACGCTACCGTGCCGGAAGGCGACTTGGTAGCCCTCATTGGCAGCGATGGGATGCTCGAAATTGCTGTGCGTAACGGCAATGCAGCCCAAGATATGGGCATACAAGTGGGCGAAGAGGTTGTAGTCTCCCCACTACATAATGGAGCATAAGGGTACAGGGAGGAGGACAAGATGGCGAATGTAGTAATCGTGGTAGATATGCTGCGGGGCTTCTTGGAGGAAGGATATCCGCTTTACTGCGGGGCCGAGGCGCGGGCAATTATCCCGTGTGTAGTGGATTTGCTGCAGCGAGAGCAAGCGGCAGGCTCGACGATCCTTTATCTGGTTGATACGCACGACCCCGACGATAAAGAGTTTCAGATGTTTCCCCGCCACTGTGTGCGGGGTACTAAAGAAACGGAGATCATTCCTGAGTTGGTGCCTTTCCCTGGTGCTATCATTGCCAAACGTCGCTACAGCGGTTTCTTCGATACAGACTTGGAGGCGCGGCTTAAAGCACTGCGTCCGGATAAGATCATCGTGGTGGGTGTATGCACTGACATTTGTGTTATGCACACCGTCGCAGATGCTCGAAACCGCGATTACCCAGTGGAGGTCCCTGCAAACTGCGTCGCTAGTTTTGACAAAGAGGCCCATGCCTTTGCCCTGAAACACATGAGGGACATTTTAGGTGCCAAGATCGTGTAAGGGAGACTTAAGAATGGCAACGCAACATTTGCTTAACCTCGTTCTCTCAGGTGAAACGGCTGATGTGTACTTCCGCCGAACCCAGGAAATCTTGCGGGCCGAAGGGCTCGACCCTGTTGTGACGATGGAAATATTCCCCAGTAGATCGGGCATCCTGTGTGGCATGAAGGAGGTGCTTGCAATCTTGGCCGAGGTATTGCCACCAACCGGGGAGGTTTGGGCACTATCAGAAGGCGAGGCGATGTCTGCCAAGGAGATTGTCTTGCGTATCACAGCACCCTACTCCTCCTTTGGTCTTTATGAGACCGCGATTCTCGGCATCTTGGCGCACGAAAGTGGTTGGGCCACAGCGGCCCGGGCTTGTGTAGAAGCAGCAGAGGGGATTCCTATTATCGGCTTCGGGGCGCGGCATGTGCACCCTAACGTTGCGGCGCAGATGGAATACGCAGCAATGGTAGGGGGCTTTGCGGGTTGTGCTACACCTGCGGGTGCTGAACTATTCGGCGTCGAGCCCAGTGGCACCATCCCGCACGCTATGATCCTCATCTTTGGCGACACGGTGCGCGCTGTCGAGGCCTTCGATCGCCACATGCCCCCCAAGGTACGACGCATCGCTCTCGTGGATACCTTTCACGATGAAGTTGAGGAGAGCCTGCGGGTAGCGGAGGCACTTGGAGAACAGTTATGGGGTGTCCGATTGGACACCCCAGCCGAAAGAGGGCGAGTCACACCCGACTTGGTGAAGGAGGTGCGGGCACGATTAGACCAAGCGGGTTATAGTCACGTCAAAATCGTGGTCAGCGGGGGCATAGATCCAGAGCGCATTCGCCTATTTAAACAGGAGGGCGCGCCTGTGGACGTCTTTGGGATAGGCAGTGCAGTGAGTAGTGCCTCGCCCATTGACTTCACCGGCGACTTGAAAGTAGTAGGCGGCAAACCTTTAGCCAAGCGCGGACGCATCCCAGGTATTACGCCCAACCCGAGATTGAGGAAGATTGATTTGCGGGGGAATTAGTGCTTGTCAAACTAAAGGCTGGATGACAATACGTCTTATTCTTCGTCACCGCCTTCATCGATCGTATCTTCTTCTGGCTCGAATTCTTCTTCCTCCTCTTCTTCGGTAACTGGTTCCTCGAGCAGCAGCGCAGCAGCCCTCTCTGCTTCCGAAAGTACGGCCTGGACATCGAAGTCTAATTTGTCGCCCAGTAGCTCTGCCAATTGTTGCAGATTGCGCAAGGCGATGGCATTGGCGGGATCGCGTTGCAGGCTCTCGCGATAGGCGGCAGCGGCCTCCTGGCGTTTGCCCAGTTGGTTGTAGGCGTGTCCCAATCGGTTATAAGCCTGGACGTCGTCAGGAAAGGCTTCCAAGATTCGCTTGTTCAGTTCGATAGCCTCTTTCCATGCTCCTTCAAAGGCCAGACGAACCGCTTGGCGGGCCCATTGTTCGTGCGTATCACGAGTAGGTGATAACTCCATGAAGCAGAACTCCTTTCTTGTACAATTAAACTGCTATGAGCGGTGTTCGATTTTAATGAGTTACATGTTTTTTGCAAAGTCGCCTTTCGGCGGTAAGCGTTTGCATCTCTTCTAGGAAAGGGATGTGAGCCAGAGAAAAGAACATTTGGACAAATACAAGATACCGAGTATAATAAATTAAAATCAAACCTATTTACTGGGTATATGTCTTTACCAACACATTTGCACTGCTGGCTTTTCTCGCGATATTAAGGAGGGCAAGATGGCGAGTGTGGTGTACGACCATGTCACGAAGCGATTTGGCGACGTCGTGGCTGTGAACGACTTGAGTCTGGAGGTGCAAGATAAAGAGTTCTTGGTTCTAGTAGGCCCTTCGGGTTGTGGCAAGACCACTGCGTTGCGCTTGTTGGCCGGCTTAGAAGAGGTAACCGAGGGGATCATCAAAATCGGCGATCGCGTGGTGAACGACATTGCTCCCAAAGACCGCGATATCGCCATGGTGTTCCAGAGTTATGCGCTCTATCCACACATGAGTGTGTATGACAATATGGCCTTTGGCCTCAAACTCCGCAAAATGCCCAAGACGGAGATTGACAAGCGGGTCAAAGAGGCAGCAAATATTCTGGGCATCGAGCATTTACTGGACCGTAAACCCAAGCAGCTCTCTGGCGGCCAACGCCAGCGCGTCGCGCTGGGACGGGCCATCGTGCGCGAGCCTCAAGTATTCTTAATGGATGAGCCTCTCTCCAACCTTGATGCCAAACTGCGTGTGCAGACCCGTGCGGAAATCTCCAAATTACATCAACGCTTGGCGACGACGTTCATTTATGTAACCCACGATCAGACGGAAGCCATGACGATGGGCACTCGCATCGCAGTCATGAAAGAGGGTGTTTTGCAGCAGTTGGATACGCCCCAAAATCTCTACGACAAACCCGGCAATATTTTCGTCGCTGGCTTCATTGGAAGTCCCGCCATGAATTTCTTCAATGCTAAATTGGAGGCCTCAGACGAGGAAGTGTTCATCGATGCGGGCAGTTTCAGGGTCAAAGTGCCATCGGATCGGGTCCCTCCACTGAAAGATTACCTGGGTCAAGAGATAATCTTCGGTATCCGACCAGAGAACATTCATGACCGGGAATTCGCCCCGCCCGGCATCACGGCCCAGTATGTCGAAGCCCTGGTCGAAGTGACGGAGTTGATGGGTAACGAAGTGTACGTCTATCTGGTCAGCAATGGCAATTCATTCATTGCCCGCGTAAATCCACGCACTTCGGCGCGCCCTGGGAAGAGATTAGGGGTGGCTTTCGATATGGGGGCCATTCACCTCTTCGACCGGAAGACGGAAAAGGCTATTCGCTGAGCCACTGGGTTAGTCTTACCAAAGGGGAATCCATAGACGGATCCCCCTTTTTCTTTCTGGCCCCAACCTCAGGGCCGACTCTTCTTCCACTCGCCACGTCGGAAGAGAAAATAGATGAATGCAGCCCGGCAGGTCCAGTCTACGGCAGTGCCTAGCCATACACCATTGAGTCCCCAGCCAAAGATGTTGGCGAACAAATAGACTATAGGCACGCGGGCGATAAACGTCCCGGCAAACGTAGCATACATCGGCGATTTCATATCACCTGCGCCACGCAGGCTGCCACTTAGAACCATCAAAGCGCCGAGGGGTAACTGTTCCAACGCCCCAATTTGCACGGCGCGTCCCGCCAATTCCAATACCTCTGGCGTAGCCCCAAAAAACGCTGCCATCTGTGGGCCAAAGAGGGCGAAACTCACAGCCAGGAGGCCCATCACTGCCAGCGCAAAACGCAGGCCGCGCCAGGTTGTTTCTTCAGCCAAATCCCCCTTTCCCGCACCCAGGGACTGCCCCACCAGGGTCGTGCTGGCGGCGCTGAAACCAAAGCCGGGCATGAAAGACAGGGATTCCACTGCTACCGCCACTTGATGCGCCGCCAGAGTGACCTCTCCTAATCCGGAGACAATGCGCATGAAGAGTACGGAACCCAGGCGCATGACAACTGTCTCGGCAGCATTGGGCACGCTCAGGCCAATGAGATCGCGGATCACTCCGCGCTTAATAATCAGTAGGTCGCGAAACCCCACCTTCACAAATCGCCGCCCTGTGAAGATCAGAGCCAGGGTGAGCACCCCGCCAAGCAATCGAGCCAGGGCTGTTCCTATGCCCGCACCCGCAATACCCATTGGTGGAATCGGGCCTAGCCCGAAAATAAGCACCGCGGCAACGACGACATTCAACACGTTCATAAGGCCAGTAATTACCATAGGTGTGCGCGTATCGCCTGAACCGCGCATGACGCCATTCAACACGATCATTGGGAAGAGGAAAAATGACGTGGACAAAACCAGCCGCATATATAAAGCACCTAATTCCACCACCCGTTCGGTCGCGCCCATGAGACACAGCAACTGCTCTGCCAGAGGCCAGAGTATAGCAACGGTCAACAGAGCAGCCAAGAACGAAAACCATACAGAGTGGGCAGCCACTTCCCTCGCGCGCTCATATTCTCTTGCCCCCCAGTAGTGGGCGACCAGTGACGTGGCACTAATTGCAATCGCCGTAAAAAGACTCTGCGCGATTTGCAGGAAGAGACCTGCCAGGCTCACTGCAGCCAGAGCTGCCGGGTCTTTCATCCACCCAACTAAGAAAGTGTTAGAGAAAAAGACCATCATGGTCAGGAGGTTCTCACCGACGGCGGGCAAAGCCAGCGCGATGTAGTTACGGGTGATGTTTTCACGGGTGAGGATAAGATCGGTGGTCGGCGTCATGGAAACGGTCACAGATTCACACGCTCCGAATGCAGCATGCAGAACGAGCCCTATAATAGCACTGGCAGCCTTCACTTGCAAAAACGCCGAGCAGGGCATATAATAGCGTGCGCGGACGAGGGCATAGAGATTCATTATCTATGGCAACGAAGCACATATAGCCCGCCATACACAGGCGATGTGGCCACGTGACTCTAGGAGGGGTGTTTGGACACAAAAGTTATCCAGCAAATCTTCGACATCGAAAAACAGGCGGCGGCCATCCGCGACCAAGCGGAGCAAAGCGCAATGCGCTTGATAGAAAACGCGCAGCAGGAGGCCAAGACCATAGTAGAGATGGAGAGAGCCAAAGCCATTCAAGAGGCGGAAGGACTGCTTGCGAAAGCGCGGGTACAGGCTGAATCCGAACGACGAGATATCTTGCAACAAGCAGAACGGGAAATCGAGCAGATGGAAGCCTTGGCAAAAAAGAACTTCGACCGCGCAGTCCACTTCGTGCTGGAGCAAATAGCGGTGGGAGGCAAATAATCGCGTGGCTAACGTCACCGCTGTCCAGGAGTATGCCGTCCTACACGCCATAGTGCGAGCCCGCTACTCAACTATGTTGACCGCGGCAACCTGGGAAACTCTTTGTCATGCTCGTGACTGCAATGCCCTGCTAAGTATGTTAGCAGAAACAGTTTACGCCCCATACCTTCAGATCGACCGCGAAGAACTCACCCCTCGCCGGGCTGTCTATCAAATCAAGAAGCACTTAGCCGATACATACAATACAATCATTCAATCTACGCCAGAATCCCGGCAACACTTGGTCCTTCAGCTGTGGCGGCTTTACGAAATAGATAACTTGAAGGCCATATTGCGTGGGATAGCAACCGGCGCCACCTGGGAACAGGTGCGCTACGTCCTCTTCCCCTTGAGTTATTTCACTGTACTGCGCCCGGAAGAATTGTTGAGGACAGGCAATGTGAATGCCGCCGTGGAATTGCTCCGCGGAACACCTTATTATGAGAGTCTTTCCTACGCGCTGGAACGCTATACAACCGAACGGAGCCTTTTCCCCCTTGAAGTGGCGCTCGATCTGGATTACCTCCGTGCACTCTGGGATGATGTGAACCGCCTTTCGGGTGAGGATTACCAACAAGCGATGCGCATTATTGGGACTCAAATAGATGTGACGAACTTGCTATGGGCTATGCGATACCGAGTCTATCACCATCTGTCAGAGGAAGAGATCATCAATTACACGGTGCCTTTTGGCTACAAAGTGCGTGATGAAGATATCCGAACAATTGCGGCGGGAGGTGATATGACTCAGGTGATTACGCGCTGCTATCCTGACCTCCCGGACGTGCGCTCTCTGCTTCGAGAACCACAGAGGGGGTTGCCTGAGTTGGAGATACAGTTGCAACGATATGTGGCGAAACAGTGCCAAACCACCTTCGTCGGATATCCATTTCATCTGGGTATTCCATTGGCTTACTTGCTCCTGAGCGAATTTGAGATCCAGGATCTGACCGTTTTAATTGAGGCTAAGGCCGCTGGGATGCCAGCCGAGGTATTCAAACCGCATTTGGTGTTGGGATGGGCTCATAATTAAGCCAGGAATAGGGTCTTAAATCATGTTTTTGCCCCAAGCAATGACAGAAATCGAATTAGTGGTCCCGGAAAAAGATGTTCTAGCCGTAACCGAGTTGTTGGCGGAGCAGGGGGTTTTCCATCCAGTAGACGTCAGTCATCTAAGTTTGGAAGCCGAATCTGGCTCTGAAGATAATTGGCAGCAGCGGTCCGCTGCCTATTCTGCGCTGGAACGCAGGGTATTAACACTGATGAAGACGTTGAATGTGGAAGAAGGTCAGCCATCACCAGAGCTCGCAAAACTCCAGCTCATTGACATAGATTTGGTTTCCCTGACGATAGATCACATAGAGCAGGAGATTCAGGAGATCACCCGCGATTTAGAACAAGGGCAGAAGAGGTTAGAGCAACTCCAGCGCTATATCTACCAACTTGAGCCTCTCATGCACTTGGATATTGACATCAGCGCCCTGCGTAGTCTGCGTTACCTGGTGGCGTTATTGGGCATCATGCCGGCAGACAACGTGGAGCGACTGCGCACCAGCCTAATCCACATCCCTTATGTACTGTTGATTCTACGCGAAGAGAATCGGCAAGCAGTTGTTTTGCTTGTCGGTGCTCGGCGCGATGCAGGTATCCTAGAGCGAGCCGCTCGCAGCGCCTACCTCAACCCTCTGAAACTGCCCGACGATTACCGCGGCACCCCCGACCAAATCATTGCCGCCGTTCGCGCTGGTATCAAGCGCATGGAGCAACACATCGCTGACCAGAAGGTAGAAATCGAGAGAAGGCACAACACTCTGGGGCGTCAACTGAGAGCCTTATTGTGGCGCCTACGTATAAGCCGGATGGTGGCGGAGGCGGTGGTTCGTTATGGCAAACGACACTATACGTACCTCATTGTTGGCTGGGTACCCACTGATCGAGTCGAAAACCTCAGCCAGCAACTTCATCAAGTGTCCAGTGCAATCTTTATCGAGGCCCGGACCCCCGTCCGGCATAATGAGAACCAAAATGTACCAACTTCCTTGAATAATCCCCCCTTCCTGCGACCATTTCAGCAGTTAGTCACGAACTATGGGTATCCGCGTTACGCCGAGATCGACCCTACGCCACTGATGGCCCTGACATATCCTCTCATCTTTGGGATTATGTTTGGTGATGTGGGTCACGGAGCGGTGATGACGTTGTTGGGTGGGTTGCTGATCAGCCGGCGAGTGAAAGTTTTGCGAGGACTTGGTGACCTGGGCCCGCTCATTTTCCTGTGCGGGCTAGTAGCCACGCTCTTTGGGTTTTTGTATGGCAGCGTCTTTGGCCTGGAGCACATATTACCCGCACTTTGGCTTCGTCCACTGAGGAACATCAGCGATATTTTGTTAGTGACAGTGATAACGGGAACAGCATTACTAAACATAGGATTTCTGTGCTATCTGGCAAATGCCTGGCTCGCGCGTGACTGGGGGCATTTCATCAGCGGTCGTAATGGGATCGCAGGGATCGTGCTATATTGGGCTTTGGTTGGATTCGTGGTGAAAACTTTTGCCCCCAACCTGCCTATACCTTTGAGCTCCACGATTTTCGGTCTACTCGCTGGGATAGCGGGCATCGCGATCGTGTTCGAGGGGGTTCTGTCCAATTGGATTGCGGGGCGCAGACCGCTGCTCGAAAGTGGTTTCGGGACATATCTCGTCCAGGCTTTTTTTGAACTATTCGAGACATTATTGGGCTTTCTCAGCAACACACTCTCATATGTGCGCATGGGGGCATTTGCGGTGGCCCATGGTGGCTTGAGTGCTGTGGTCTTTATTCTAGCTGAGATGGTCAGCCCAAGCCATGGCATTGGGTATTGGCTTGTGGCAGCGCTGGGCAATTTGGTTATCATAGGGTTCGAGGGACTAATCGTGGGTATTCAGACCCTGCGTCTTGAATACTATGAGTTCTTTAGCAAGTTCTTTACGGGCGGAGGAGCAAGTTACACACCGCTGAAGTTGCTATCGCAAGCAAAAGAATAGTAAGAGCATACACAAAGCAAGGAGGTTTTCATGATTGTGTTTGTTATAGTACTGACCGGATTGGCAGTAATCCCACTGGTAACTCGCTTGGCTACCAGACAGCAACGCGGGCGATCTTCACGGGCAGGAATAGAGATCTTCATATCAGGACTGGGTCGTTTGAACACCGTGATAGCGCTTGTGCTCATCGCCTATGCCCTTCTGTGTTTCTTGTGGCCCTCGACTGCCCAAGCGACCGCACAGACCACTCCAGAACCCCAGGGGGACCCTTATGCTTCTTTGGCTGCAGCGCTTGCAGTGGGGTTGGCATCTATCGGCGCTGCTATTGCTGTGAGCAGCACCGGCTCTGCGGCGGTAGCCACTATCGCTGAAAAACCAGAGACCTTCGGACGAGCGTTGATCTTCGTCGGTTTGGCTGAGGGAATAGCCATCTACGGACTGATCATTGCTTTCATGATCTTGGGTCGGTAGCGCGACGATGAAGATGGCAGTCATAGGAAATGCAGAAACTGTGCTTGGCTTCTCGCTGGCCGGTGTTCACGGGCAGGTAGCAGAAAGTGCCCCGCAGGTCAACCTGGCTCTCGATCAGGCTCTGAACGATCCCCAAATTGGCATAGTGATTGTAACAGAGGATGCGGCGGACTTGGTTCCAGCCAGAATGGCGCAACTCAAAATGCGCAGCACGGTACCATTAGTGGTTGAGATCCCCGGGCCTGCAGGACCGCGCCCAGATCAACCGTCTCTTAGTGAAGTAATCCGCCGAGCCGTTGGAGTGAAGTTTTAGAGACCCCTAACTACCCAAAAACTGATGGTGGTCAAAATAAGATGGCCAAAGACTGGAACAACAGAATTGCGAAATCCGAAAGCGAGGGCTCGAGTGCGCTATCACGTGCGGTGTTGGGCAGGGCGACAGCGGAAGCAGAGCAAATATTAGCCGACGCCCAGGCTAAGGCAGAACGCCTTCGCCAGGAGGCACACGAGCGAGCCCAGGGGGAACGAAAAGCAATCTTAGAGCGCGCCCTCCGGGAAGCAGATCAAATCCGGAAGCAGGCAGTTATCACAGCCCAACTCCAGGCGCAAACCATGCGGCTTCAGCGTCGCGAGGGCCTACTAAACCAAGTGTTCGAGGAAGCGCACAGAAAATTGGCTTCTGTGCAGCAGTGGAGCAATTACCGTCAAATTGCCGAGCAACTGATCCGCGAAGCAGTAATGAGCCTGAACTCGGATCCCATACGTATCAGTGCCGATGCCAAAACTCGCTCCTTGCTACCTGAGACCGCGCTGGCTGCGCTCGCAAAGGACCTAAAAGTCCAACTGGAGATTGGTCCAGAATTGGAGCATGGTACAGGCATCATCGCTGAGACCACGGACGGACGCCAGCGCTATGATAACACGCTGGAAATCAGACTGAATCGGCGATGGGAAACTATCCGTGCACCAGTATATCGCTTGTTGATAGGAGAGCATGGATCGTGAGCCAACCAGTTGGAACAGTGATCCGAATCAACGGGCCCGTGGTACAAGCCCGGGGCTCGCGCCAAATAGGCATGCTGGAAGTAGTCGAAGTGGGTGAGGAGCGATTGGTCGGCGAGGTCATCGGCCTCGAAGATTCAGTGGTTACGATCCAGGTCTACGAAGAAACGTCGGGCATGCGGCCTGGCGCACCAGTATATGGTACAGGACTGCCGCTCTCAGTGGAGTTAGGGCCAGGCCTTCTAGGCAGTATTTTTGATGGCCTGCAACGGCCGTTGCCAGTACTGGAGATACGTAGCGGCTCCTTTATCAGGCGTGGTGTGCACCTCACTCCCCTATACCGCAAAGCCCGCTGGGAATTTAGGCCCAGAGTTAAAGAAGGGGAGAAGGCTACTGGAGGCATAATCCTGGGCACAGTCCCGGAGACCCAATCTTTGGAACACCACGTAATGGTCCCCTTGGATGTCGAGGGTATATTCACCTGGGTGGCACCACCGGGAGAATATACCCTTGAGGAACCAATTGCACGGGTGCAGACAGAAAGTGGCGAGCGCGTCCTGACAATGTTACAGCGCTGGCCTGTTCGCCGGCCCCGCCCTTATCGAAATCGCCTGACTTCAACCGTTCCACTCATCACGGGTCAGCGAGTATTGGATACCCTTTTTCCTCTGGCTAAAGGCGGTGCGGCTGCTATCCCTGGCGGCTTCGGTGCTGGCAAGACGATTTTACAGCACCAAATTGCAAAGTGGAGCGATGCTGATGTGGTGGTCTATGTCGGTTGCGGCGAGCGGGGCAACGAGATGACGGACCTGCTGCGAGCATTTCCTGCGCTTGTTGACCCGCGCAGCGGCCGCCCCTTGATGGAAAGGACTGTGCTTATCGCCAACACCTCCAACATGCCCGTGGCAGCCCGCGAAGCCAGCATATACACCGGAATCACCATCGCGGAATATTATCGCGATATGGGTTATCACGTAGCACTGATGGCGGATTCGACATCCCGTTGGGCAGAAGCGTTGCGAGAGATCTCAGGACGATTAGAAGAGATGCCTGCCGAAGAGGGATACCCGGCGTACTTGGCTGCCCGATTAGCAGAGTTCTATGAGCGTGCTGGCTATGTGGAAACGCTCGGAGGGCAGCCTGGCTCTGTAAGTGTAATTGGCGCTGTATCTCCTCCAGGTGGAGACTTCTCAGAGCCCGTAACTCAGCACACCAAGCGTTTCATTAGATGTTTCTGGGCGCTGGATAAAGCATTAGCATCAGCCCGCCACTTTCCCGCTATCAATTGGCTGGAGAGTTATAGCGAGTACGTGGATGATGTAGCCCATTGGTGGCAGGAACAGATAGGACAAGATTGGAGGACTATGCGTGACCAGGCGATGGCAATCTTGCAGCGGGAGAGCCACCTGGAGCAAATCGTCAAATTGGTGGGCCCGGATGCGTTGCCTGATGACCAAAGGCTGATCCTGGAAACCGCCAGGATCCTGAGAGAGGGTTTCTTGCAACAGAACGCTCTGGAGGAGATAGACACTTACACCACATTGCAGAAACAAGTTCAGATGTTAGATCTTATTTTGCATTTTCATAAGAGGGCAGAGCAGATCATCGAACGAGGCTGCCCCATCGTGGTACTTCGCGATCTGCCAGTATTAAATTCGTTGATGCGGATGAAATCCGTCGTTCGCAACGAGCAGTTAGAGGAATTCAAGAAGATACGTAAAGATTTGGACGACCAAATGGACAAGTTAGAGGCAGAATACAAGTGACCGAGCAGATAAACTACGGGGAGCGAGAAATTATCGGCGTGGCTCGCGTCGAGGGCCCCATTGTGGTGGTACAAGGGGTGCGCAATGCAGGCTACGACGAAATTGTGGAGGTCATTGACAGCCAAGGGCGGCAGCGGTTAGGGCGAGTGTTGGAAGTGGGGGAGGACGTGGCAGTCCTGGAGGTATTTGCTGGCACCACTGGCCTTGATATCGAGGACACTCGGATACGCTTCCTTGGGCATCCGCTACACATCCCGGTGTCTGAAGAGATGCTGGGGCGTGTGTTCAACGGCATGGGCGAGCCCATAGACGGCGGTCCGCCGCCATTGGCTGACCGCTACGTTAACGTCAATGGCGAGCCCATTAATCCCACGGCACGCGTTTACCCGCAGGACTACATTCAAACGGGCATCTCTGGCATTGACGGGATGAACACGCTGGTGATGGGACAGAAATTGCCTATTTTTTCAGGCAGTGGATTGCCTCACGATCAACTGGCTGCCCAAATAGTACGGCAGGCCGAACTGGGCATGCCTGTAGAGACGGAGCGCCAAGATATCGCTTCAGACCAGAAACCTTCTGCGAAGTTTGTTGTCGTTTTCGCTGCTATAGGTGTGAAGCACGACGTAGCCACGTATTTCCAGGAGTCATTTGCAGAAAGCGGTGCTCTACCACGCGTAGCCGCGTTTCTGAACTTAGCCGATGATCCGCCAGTGGAGCGACTGGTAACACCTCGAGTGGCCTTGACTCTGGCCGAGTATCTGGCCTTCGATCGCCAAATGCACGTATTGGTTATATTAACCGATATGACCAATTACTGTGAAGCCCTACGTCAGATATCGAATATCCGAGGAGAGGTGCCCAGTCGCAAGGGTTACCCTGGCTACCTATACAGTGACCTGGCGTCAATTTATGAGCGGACAGGCCGGATCAAAGGCAGCGCCGGGTCCATAACCCAGATCGCAATCCTCACCATGCCAAACGATGATATCACCCACCCAGTGCCAGATCTCACGGGCTACATTGCCGAGGGACAGATTGTGCTCGGACGGGATTTGTTTCAGCAGGGCATTTACCCCCCTATCGCCGTATTGCCGAGTCTGTCGAGGCTAATGAAAGATAGTATTGGAGCAGGTCGTACGCGGGCGGACCACTCACACCTCGCTGCACAACTATATGCCGCATACGCGCATGTTCAGAGCGTACGAGCGCTGGCGTCTGTAATCGGCGAGGAGGAACTATCGGCGGTGGACCGGCTATACCTGGAATTTGGGCACGCATTCGAGCGAGAGTTTCTGAGTCAAGGAACATCCGAAAACCGAAGTATGGGAGAAACTCTGAAAATCGGCTGGCGCGTTGTGTCCATCCTGCCTCAAGAAGAACTCACGCGCCTCACTGAAGAGGAGATTCGGCAGTATTACCGTGAGGGGAAGTAGTTTGCATGCCACAGATTAATATCCAGCCTACGCGCAGCAATCTTCTTCGGCTCAAGCAGAACCTCCAACTGGCACGCGAGGGGTACGAGATTTTAGACAAGAAGCGCGAAGTGCTAACCGCCGAGTTGGTGCACCTGGCACATGACGCGGAGACGCTTCAAGAAGAGCTGTGGAAATTATTAACAACGGCCTACCGTGCCTTGGAGGAAGCAAGGTTAGTCATGGGTCAGGAGCGCGTAGAGTGGGCTGCGCTGGCGGTTAACAAAACCGTTGAAGTTCGCGTCAAGTTGCACAGCGTGATGGGAGTCCCAGTTCCTATTGTGGAAAGTTATGGCGAGCCACCCGAAATGCCCTATGGATTAGGAGATACCACCGTCGCGCTCGATGAAGCCAGCATGCGTTTTCGAGCCGTCGTGGCTCGTATACCCCAGTTTGCAGAATTCGTCACCTCGGTGTGGAGACTAGCCAAGGAACTACAGAAGACCCAGCGGCGGGTGAATGCCTTGCAGCACATCTTCATACCCTACTATGAGTCCGCTGTGGCCTTTATCGAAAGCGCTCTGGAGGAGCGTGAACGAGAGGAGGCTTTCCGACTCAAACGCATCAAGACTAAGACAGCTCGCCCAACAATCGGACCACCCACGCGCGAGTACGGACAGCCATATCGTGATATCTCTGGTGGGAAGTCGCCTATTTACCGTGATATTATGGGATCCAACCCTCGATCAGGTGAGTTTGGCTAGGGAAGGAGGATCGAGTGGAAGCCACACGAGCACCGTTTCAGCAGATCCTGGTACCCATTGACGGTTCCGAGACCTCGCTCAATGCGGCTCGATTGGCCATCCGCGTGGCCCAAACCCATCGGGCGAACTTGTGTTTTCTGTATGTAGTGGATACTAGATCCACAGCAGAAATAGCACGTTTTTCGGGGCGCGCAGACGAAGATCTGCAGGCAGAACTCAAAATACAAGGGCAACGCTACCTGAATTACGCTTCCAACCTGGCTGCTGCTGCCGGCCAGACGGCCACCGTGACATTACGTGTTGGGATACCCCAGCAAGAAATCACAGCCGAAGCACGGGAACGAGGCGTAGATCTGATAGTCATTGGGCGGGTGGGACAACGGGGTCCTCGACGCGTCATGATTGGTAGTGTTGCGGAGCGCGTCATTGAATATGCTCCCTGTCCAGTGCTGGTTGTGCAAGGTTGATCCCCAGAGTATGGGCCTTTCCATCGGATTCAGAGGCGAGATTTTTCGAGATCACTCACTGCACCCATTGGCGCAGTACGTGGCCAATTTGACAGTATCGTCTTCGAGGGCTATAATATAAAACAAATAGCATAAACGCTGGGGGAGCTCGGTAACGGCCGGGCTGAGAGGGCGACTTGCCCCTTCTGAGGGCATAATCGCCGACCCCATGAACCTGACCTGGGTAATGCTAGCGGAGGGAAGCGAAGGATATTCGAGAGCCGTCGGCTTGTTTTCCCCAGGCCGACGGCTCCTTTTGTGAGTAGGTGCAATAAAGCAAGGAGGCGAAAGATGCTCAAACTAAAGGCTCCTCCCGAATGGGGCATCGAGCCTGTTCCCAACAAGCACAGGATCCTGGGATTTCTGGACTATTTCGCCCTGTGGACGAGCCTGGGGGTGGGGTTATTGGTGTTGCTAGCCGGGACTTTCCTCGTGCCCGGTCTGAGTCTAGGCCAGGCTCTGCTGGCCATCGTCGTCGGCACGGCCATAGGCAACCTGCTCCTGGCCTTGGCTGGTGTAGTAGGCAGTGACTGTGCTATCCCGACCATGGTCATGCTGCGTCCCGTGCTGGGCATACGCGGCTCCTACCTGCCTACTTTCCTCAACATCCTTCAACTCATCGGCTGGGGAGCCTTCGAGATCATCATCATGGCCCAGGCGGCTAACACCATCTCTCAGGCTCTTCTCGGTTTCTCTAATTATTTCCTGTGGGCTCTCTTTTTTGCAGGCTGGTGTACCTTACTGGCTATTGGCGGGCCGTTGGTAGTGGTGCGGCAGTGGCTAGAGAAGTTCGCCGTCTGGTTGGTTTATGCCATCACCATCTATCTCACATACTATCTCTTCTCTCACTATGACATCGGGGCTCTGCTGCGTCAACCTGGCACAGGCGAACTCCCGTTTTGGCTGGCCGTTGATTTGGTAGTGGCCATGCCAATTTCTTGGATGCCCCTGGTGGCCGATTACAATCGCTTTGCCCGCCATACCAGCCAAGCCTTTTGGGGTACCTACCTCGGCTACTTCCTGGCCAATGTCTGGTTCTATGGCTTGGGGGCCCTTTTCATCCTAACCCTCAAGACCGCCGATCTCATCCCGGCCATCATGGCTGTGACGGGTGGATGGGTGGTTCTCCTTCTCATTTTGGTGGACGAGACAGACAACTGCTTCGCTGATATCTACTCGGCCGCCGTCTCCGGCCAGAACATCTTATCCAAAGCCAAACAGTGGTGGCTGGCAGTGGGTGTAGGTGTCACCTGTTTCGCCCTGGCTGCCACCGTGCCCCTTGCTCAGTACGAGGGTTTTCTGCTTTTCATTGGCTCCGTGTTCAGCCCCCTCTTCGGAATTCTGGCTGCCGATTATTTCGTCCTCCGGAAGAGGCGTTACGAAGTGAACGAACTTTATCGTCCAAAGGGGCTCTACTGGTATAACCAAGGAGTAAATTGGCGAGCGGTGCTCGCCTGGGCCCTGGGAATTCTTATCTACCAGGTCATCGCGCGTTGGGTGCCGTGGCTGGGTGCCTCTGTGCCCAGTTTCCTAGCCGCTTCTGTTCTGCACCTGGCTTTCGGCGGAATCAGGCAGCAGGTTAGGGAGCAGATAAGCGGATAGCAGCCTGGGAACAAGATAAGAGATTTTCAGGGCCGACCCACAGATCGTCGAAAGGCCGAAGGGTCTTTCTGACTCTCAGCCGCGATGCAGTGGATTCACACACAGGTCAAATCGAGGAGGAAAAATTGAGCGAGTTAAGCGAAACAGTAGCCAAACTACTGGAAAAAATCCGACAGCAGAAGCCCTTGCTCCACCACATCACCAATTTTGTGGTCATGAATGACACAGCCAATGTTACCTTGGCTTTGGGCGCTCTGCCAGTGATGGCCCATGCCAAGGAGGAAGTAGCCGAGATGGTGGGCATAGCCGGAGCGTTGGTGCTGAATCCCGGCACACTCACGCCTGAGTGGGTGAATTCGATGATAGTGGCTGGAAAGAGGGCCAATGAGATAGGCATCCCGATTATCCTCGACCCAGTAGGGGCCGGGGCCACTAGATTGCGCACCGAGAGCAATTTGCGCCTCTTAAGCGAACTTAGGATCGCCGTCTTGCGCGGCAATCCGGGTGAAGTAGGCACCCTGGCTGGTCTGGGGGGGAAGGTGAAGGGAGTCGAATCAGTCGAAGAGTTAAGGGATCCTCTCCAGGTGGCCTGTGGTTTAGCCAGCAAATTCAAGACCACAGTCGCCATCACCGGCAAGAGGGATATCATCTCCGATGGCAAGCGCGCTATAGCAGTGGACAACGGACACATCATGCTAAAAACCATCACTGGCACTGGGTGCATGGCTACTACGGTCATCGCCGCCTTCGTTGCTGTGGAGAATGACCATCTAATAGCCACCGCCGCAGGTTTGGCCTGCTTCGGCTTGGCCGCTGAACTGGCTGCCGCTGAAGCCAAGGGGCCGGGGAGTTTCAAGACGGCCCTCTTCGATAGCCTATACAACCTATCCACAGAACAAATAATGGCCGGGGCGAGAGTTCAGTTCTTGTGAGTTGATCTCGGAGATGAGAGAATGGATTGGAGTTTGCATGTGATCACCGATCGCAACCTTGCGCGAGGCAAGTCCCACCTGCAGGTAGCTCAAGCAGCCATCGAGGGAGGCGCTACTGTCATCCAACTCCGGGACAAGGAGGCCTCAACGAGAGAACTGATCGAGGCCGGGTTAGCGCTGCGGAAACTCACCCTGGAACGGGGGGTGGCTTTCATCGTCAATGACCGGGTAGATGTAGCGCTGGCCGTGGAGGCGGATGGAGTGCATGTGGGCCAAGAGGATATGCCGGCAAATCTCGCCCGAAAACTGATGGGGTCGAACAGAATCGTGGGCGTTTCGGTTTCTACCGTGGAGGAAGCCCTGCAAGCCGAGGCGGATGGCGCAGACTATGTCTCGGCCTCGCCTGTCTTCACCACCCCCACTAAGCCAGATGCTCCCTCCCCGACTGGGCTGGAAGGACTACGCCTTATCGCCGGTGTTGTCCATATCCCGGTGATAGCCATCGGCGGCATAAATGAGGAGAATGTGGAAGAAGTCATCAAGGCAGGCGCCGATGGCGTGGCGGTGATCTCGGCAGTAGTGGCTGCACCGGATATCACAGCCGCTGCTAAGGCGTTGCGAGAGAAAATAGCAATGGCAAGAAGGGAGCGATAGATAGATGCGCGTTTCCAAATTGGGGGAGTTTGGGCTTATCGCCCGCATCGCCAAAATGGTGGGTGAGCCAGGCGACGATGTGGTAGTGGGCATTGGCGATGACGTGGCTGTGCTCCGCACTGGCGGCGGTGACAAATACCACCTGGCTACCTGCGATATCCAGGTGGAAGGGATTCATTTCATTAGGGATAAAATCTCGCCTTACCAACTGGGTAGAAAAGCCGTGGCCATCAATTTGAGTGATATCGCCTCTATGGGCGGCGTGCCCAAGCAACTTTTGGTTTCACTGGTCCTACCAGAGGACACCTCAGTATCATACGTAGACGCTATGTACGAAGGCATAAAAGCAGAAACGGATTGTTGTGGAGTAAACATCGTAGGCGGCAACATAGCCCGTTCACCATCAGGTTTGATTGTGGATATCTTCCTGTTGGGGGAGGTGGAGCCGGAGCATCTTCTATTGCGCTCCGGGGCGAAGGTGGGTGATAGGGTGCTGGTCACCGGTTATGTCGGAGATTCGGCTGCCGGCTTAGCATATCTACTCGCTCCAGAGACGCGCTGTAAGAAGGCTCGCGCTCAGCGGGTCCTAGAGGCCCATCTTACGCCTACCCCGCGTCTCAAAGAGGGGAGGACCATCGCCAAGTCGGGCATGGCCACTGCTATGATAGACATCAGCGACGGTACACTCGGTGACCTCGGACACATCTGCGAGAGAAGCGGGGTTGGAGCAAGGGTCTGGGTCGAGCGCCTTCCCATCTCTGAAGTTGCGCGGGAAATAGCAGAGGCAATGGAGAAAGACCCTCTGAAATGGGCTCTTGGCGGGGGAGAGGACTACGAATTGCTTTTCACCGTGCCATCAGAGAAGGCAGAGAAACTGGCTGCCCTTGTACATGAAGAGACGGGTACGCCAGTTTCAGTGATAGGAGAAATAGTGCCTGCCAAAGAGGGGATACAGGTGGTCCGTGAGAGCGGGGAATCCTTCTCACTGGAACACGAGGGTTGGGATCATTTCCGATAAGGAGAAAGGCATGAAAAGAGCGATGACCATTGCTGGCTCGGACTCTGGCGGCGGGGCCGGGCTCCAGGCTGACCTCAAGACTTTTGCCGCCCTAGGTGTCTATGGCATGAGTGCTGTCACCGCCGTCACCGCTCAGAACACGGTGGGCGTCCAAGGGGTGATCGAGTTGCCAGCCGATTTCGTGGGCTTACAGATAGACTCCGTAGTGACGGACATCGGTGTAGACGCCGTGAAAACGGGGATGTTAGCCAACGCAGAGATCATCGCCGTGGTGGCAGCAAAAGTAAGAGAGTACAATCTTCCTAACCTGGTAGTGGACCCCGTTATGATAGCCAAGAGCGGTGATCCACTCCTGAGGGAAGATGCTCGCCAGGCCCTGGTGAACCTCCTTATTCCCCTGGCCAAGGTACTTACCCCCAATCTACACGAAGCCCAAGCCCTCACCGGAATGGAGATTGGGAGCCTAGAGGCTATGAAGGAAGCAGCCCGGGCAATACACCGGCTAGGGGCACAAAATGTGGTGGTCAAAGGAGGGCATCTGCCTTGCTCAGGTGAGAGCATTGACGTCCTTTACGACGGCCACGGCTTCATCGAGTTCACCGCACCTCGGATTGAGACGAGAAACACTCATGGTACTGGTTGTACATTCGCCTCCGCCATCGCTGCCGAATTAGCAAAGGGGCGATCGGTGCAAGAGTCAGTGAGCGCAGCAAAAGCATACCTGACGATGACGCTGCGGGCCTCGGCGAATCTGCACCTGGGCCAGGGACACGGCCCCCTCAACCACTTGGCCGAATTTTGCAAATAGATGGATTAAAGGACACTATAGTCAGGGCCAGTAGACCTCAACCGTGTAAACCCGTCAAGAGAGGCCACAAATCGGCAACCTAATGCATCATTTCGTAACTTAGAATGTCCAATTTGAGCAGTTCCTATCGTGGGCAACGACGGTCCTGCATATTTTGAGGTCGGCTACTGGCTCTAGACTCATGAGAGACGCCATCCTAAAAAGCTCACACTTCAGTCCAGCCCCATTACGCAGACGGCGCGCGACGGCTAACCCTTGCTCCTCGAGTTCGGGTTTATGCAGTGGGTAGGGTGCATACCAATCTACAGAGGAGTCCTACCGACGCATTCGGTATCCAGTGCGCGCTGACAGCAACTTGAACTTGAATGGGGAGCGGCAACTCAACGTGGGACGCGTGTGCCAGATAGTATTGTTCAGTCGTGAGGACGTGATCGAGACAGGGGTCCCGCGTCTCGACCGACCGTTAGGTTTCTCCGTGCGGCGAGTCCTAACTTGCTAAGTAGTGAGCAGCTAGTTTGTCTCTATATAGCAGCATAATGGTATATAACAAGTAACACCATTATGTTGAGAGGTCTGGGAAAAGGGCTCTTTCATGCTTAACTTTATGTCGTATTGCTTTCAGCATATCTTGGTCTTTTTGAATCCTCGTAAAGGGGTGAGATTACCCCGGACCCCACCGCCGCAATCCAAGCCATGAGTTGGCGGTCAAAGTCATCTACCAACTGCATCGGTTCCGCCCTCAAAATCGATGGCTCCCCACTGTCTGGCTGTTATCCATTGCCTTCACTTCTCGGCTGCCGGCGAACGTCCCACTGGGACACCCCCTACTGCCTGCCACTCCCAGCGATCACAACTGGGTCGGTTCCATCTCCGGCTCTGCGGTCAATGCCTCCTGCTTCAACCGTGAGTAAAGCCGAAGCCGCTTAGATATCGCTAATGAAGAATCGCCCTTCGTCGCGACGGAATGGATTCACTACCATATCCTCCTATCTGACTGAATTCCTCAGATCTCAGCGATCGGTGTATCACCAGATTTCGCTCCTACGTGGCCCAAGAAAGTGCTAATTTTTGATGCTATCACTTCCAAATCAGTACATTGGACAAAACCAATGCCCCGCGGATTGTAATCCGCGGGGCAAATTCGCAACAAATAGCAGTAGTAAGCGCTAGCGCGTCTCGTTCTTGTGGGATGGTAGCGCCGATCTCGGCAACTCGCGTCCTTCGTACTGCCGCCGATAATATTCCTGATAGTGCTGCCCCGACTTGATCTTACGCCACCACCATTCATTTTCGATATACCAGCGTACCGTCTTGCCCAACGCTTGTTCTAAAGAATGGCGCGATTTCCAACCTAGCGCACGTATCTTACTGATGTCCAGTGAGTAACGCCGGTCATGGCCAGGACGATCCTGAACCGGCTGGATAAGCGAGTAGGGCTTGCCCAGAATGTCTAATATCATGCGTGCCACGTCAATGTTTCGCGTCTCAAGCCCTGTGCCTAAGTTATAGATCTCGCCGGGCGTGCCGTGATGTAACACGACATCAATACCCTCACAATGATCCAAGACGTATTGATAATCTCGCATCTGGCAACCGTCACCGTACAGGGGTAGAGGGATATCATCAATGGCGTTCGTGATGAAGAGTGGCACAACTTTCTCTGGATATTGAAAGGGACCGATATTGTTAGAGCCACGCGTTATGGTCACCGGTACCCCGAAACTGACGTAATAAGCATGCACCATCAGATCGGCGCCGGCTTTGCTGGCTGAATAGGGGCTGCGAGTTTCCAAAGGATCCGTTTCCTTGGCAGAACCCTCCATCACCTCACCATAAACCTCATCCGTGCTTATCTGGTGATAGCGCTCAACACCGTGTTTCCTGGCGGCCTCGAGGAGAACGTAGGTCCCATAGATATCGGTCTGGATAAAATGCCCTGGTTCCATTAACGAGCGGTCCACGTGAGTTTCGGCAGCGAAATTGACAATGGTGTCTATTTCATATTCGCTTATGACCGCATCAACGTGGGCAGGGTCACATATGTCACCTTTCACAAACCGGAAGCGTGGGTTATCGGCAACGTCCCGGAGATTGTCAAGATTGCCGGCATAGGTTAGTTTGTCATACACGACCACGCGGTAGTCGGGGTATTTATCGAGGATATAGCGAACGAAATTACTGCCGATAAAGCCAGCACCACCCGTGATGAGCATGTTCCGCATGTTGAGGGCTTTACCTCCTCATCTGTAAGATAGATCGGCCCAACACCAATGTCGGAGAAATTGATCCAGCATAATCTGCGGCTGTGTTATACACGAATCGTGTGTGCAATTACCTGCTTCACTTTCCGCAGGATCTTCCGTGGCTGAGCATAACGTTGCCATAGGTAACGTATGCGACGCTTGAGCGCGTTGATTGGCCTGCGCCGCTGTGATTCTATCAACGCCCAATTCAACCACTCGTAATCTACCCCTTTGATCTTGGCTTCTGTGGGATTCCGGCGATAACTATCGTGGTCTTTAATCAGAGACAGATCGTGCTCCTGGCAGTAAGTAAACAGATCGCTGCCAGGATGAGGCGTGTAGAAAGCAGGGCTGTAGTAATCAGGATCAATCTCTTTCAACATGCTGATGGTCTCCATCACTTCCTCTTTTGTCTCCGTGGGGAGACCTAGCATGTAGTTGGCCCAGATGGAAATCCCGTATCTGCGACAGATGCGCGCCGCCTCGATATTCTGCCAGCGCTTGGTGCCTTTGCGAATGAAGCGCAGGACGCGATCGCTGCCGCTCTCAAAGCCGATAAGATAGCCGCGCAGCCCCACCTCGGCCATCCGCTTCACCATATCTTCGTTCTGAACGATGATATCGGCACGGCTCTGGCAGAAGAAGGGTTGGGTAAAGCCCGCGGCACGGTAAGCGTCACAGAACTCGATAACCCAATCTCGGTCTTCGGTCAGACAATCATCATGGAACATGAAACTATTGAAGTGATACTTGGCATGCAATTGTTGTAACTCCGCCAGCACGTTTGGCACGCTACGACGACGTACTTTGCGACCAAATATCATCCGCTCGGCAGGTTGGCAGTAGCTGCAGTTGTAGATACAACCACGCCCCGCAATGATGGTCACAAAAGGCGGAGGCAATTCTGGCACAAAGGGTGTTTCGGGTGAATCCAAGCCGTAGCCCCACTTACGCCACTCCGAGAGGAAGAAATCGTGGTCAGCGAAAGGTATAGCGTCCAAGTCCGGCTGGGTGGGTTTAATTACCCGGTCCACTCTCTTACCATGCTGGATCTTATCCAGGAATTCAGGGAAGGAGATCTCGCCCTCGCCAAGGAAAATGTGGTCAATGCGATCGTTGCCTTCCAACTCCTCCATCGCTATGGTAGGATGTGGGCCGCCAACCACGGTAATGGCTTTGGGTAGGGCTTCACGGACGATTTCCAGACACCTCATCGCTGGGTTATAGTCCACGCTCATCATGGTCACCCCGACAACATCAGGGCGGCGTTGAGTAATCTCCTCACGAAAGTGGTCCCAGCCTCTGAGAGCCCGGAGATCAATCAGGTTCACCTCGCACCCCGCTTGACGAGCGCAGGGAGCCAATATCGCCAGACCGTGGCTTATCCACCCAGCATCCATGCCTTGGCCCAGGCTGTTGAAGCCCTTGCCAACGATGCCCGGGTAAATGAGCGTGACTTTCACAATACGCCCACCTTGCTATTGTCACCTAACGTCATCTTGTAGGCCCGTGGTTTGAGCGGCGAGCGCACGATCTCAACATTTCTGCCAATCAGACTATCTTCAATGCGCTGGTCAATGTCCACTATCCGCGAGTGTTCCAGAATGATGGAATGTTCGATCTCGCTCTTCTCGATCAAGACGTGATGATAGATAGAAGTGAAAGGGCCAATGTAGGAGTTGACGATGCGCGTTTCTTCCCCGATGATGGCTGGGCCACGAATGACGCTGTTAATGATCTCCGCGCCTTTCTCGACCGTTACCTTGCCAATCAGACGTGAATCACGGTCTACATATCCCTCAATATAAGGTTCCAATTCCTCCAGCACCAAGCGGTTGGCGTCGAGCATATCACCTGGGCGGCCTGTGTCTATCCACCAGCCTTCGTGTATATAAGGATGCACTCGATAGCCATGGTCTACTAGATATTGGATGGCATCGGTGATCTCCAGTTCGTTACGCCAGGAGGGACGGATGGCGTTGACTGCCTCGAAGATGTGATGATCGAACATGTAGATGCCCACCAGCGCTAAGTCACTGGGTGGGTCCTGGGGTTTTTCGACCAAGCGAACGACACGCCCGTCTTTAAGTTCGGCCACGCCATACAGCCGCGGGTTCGCCACGCGCGTGAGTACTATCTGGCAGTTGTAATCGGAATCTTGGAACTGGCGAATGAGGTCAGAAATACCACCCTCGATGACGTTATCACCCAAAAACATGACGAACCGCTCTTCCCCGAGGTATTCCTGCGAGATCTTGACTGCATGGGCCAGACCAAGCGGTGCTTCCTGTGGGATATAAGTGATGTTCACTCCCCAACGAGAGCCATCGCCTACCGCCTGCATAATCTCGGGCGCTGTGTCGCCCACCACTACCCCAATGTCAATAATCCCCGCTTCTTTGATGGCCTCAATAACCCGAAAGAGAACGGGCTTATTCGCCACTGGGACGAGTTGTTTCGCGCTCGTATAAGTGATTGGATAGAGTCGCGTGCCCTTTCCGCCACTAAGAACAAGCCCCTTCATCTACAACCTCCTACCTATCCAGATAAAGCATAGCCGAGGGCGTGCCCCGGCTATGGAATTCTCTGACCAAGTCGCTGGCCTAGATCTCATCTCGTCCCGCATAGTAGCGTCCCAGGCTGGTGTCCAGGGCCACATTATTCAGAACAACGCCAAGCAAATTGGCGTTGACCTTCTCTAATCGGCTTTTCGCGACTCTCACATTGTCACGTCTCGTCTGGCCAGCACTGACGACAAGCAGAACGCCGTCGACTTTGGTGGCTAGCACTGTCGCGTCGGCGACGGCCATCACCGGTGGGGCATCGAGTAAGAGCATGTCCGCATCGGCCAACAAGACTTGGATGACCTCGTCCATGCGCCGTGAGCCGAGCAGGTCAGACGGACTCGGTGGCAGTGCGCCGCTCGCCAGAAGACGCAGACCATTCACACCGGTTTCCTGGAGCGGTGGATTTTTCATGGCCACTGCATCTACCATCATGGTCGTGAGACCGCGTTCATTGCTCAAACCGAATAGTTTATGCAATACCGGGCGGCGCAAGTCGCAATCCACGAGAATCACTCGCTTCTCTGCCTGAGCCAAGGTCACCGCCAAGTTACCTAAAGTAGTGGACTTACCCTCGCCTGGCCCGGCCGATGTAACCAACAAAGTACGGAGTTCCTTGTCCAAACTAGCGAACTGGAGGTTCGTCCGCAGAGCGCGATAAGCCTCGCTCACAGGAGAACGGGGATCAGAGATAGTAACCAGCAGATCTGTGCGCAAATCCTGGGTCCTCATAGATATGTCTCCTCGCTTTGTGCCTGCTGTCCGGCCTTTGCCAGAGGCCACCAACGCCGGCGGCGGGTTTGAGGCCGTCGTTCTGGCATGCTCGCTGTTGGAATGGCACCCAGAACCGTAACCCCCAAGTAGCGTTCCACCTCTCGCGCGCTGTGGATAATATCCGCCTGGAGCCACTCCAACACGAAGATCACTACGAAACCCAATATCAAGCCGAAAACCGCCCCGGCAAGCGTATTGATTTTGGTCTTGGGCTTGTGAAGCACGCCGGGCAGGGCGCTGTCGCGGATAGAAACATCCACTCGATCACTTTTGTCCTGATCCAGCATATAGATGCGGATATTCTCCACAAAGACCTCGGCAGTGGTCTGGGCCAGTTGTTGCGCGATAAGTGGATCCTCATCATCTACGTCAATCTGGATCAAGAAGTCGGATTCAATGGGGCTAACTGTCATCTTCTTGCGCAGTTCGCCGGGGGTAAGGTCTATGTTGAGTCGCCGGATGACCTCTGCCGCGGTCTTATCTGAATCGATCTGTCCGCGATAGTTGCGCAAGAGATTCTTAATAGTCTGCTGCAAGCCCCAATCCAGCCGTGCTGGAATAACGTTTAATTGGATGGTAGAACGATAGATGGGAACCTGCATCTTACTGAACACGTAGGCGCTAACGGAAGTGATGCATGCCAACAAAATGAGAATCCACGCACGCCTGACCAGAATATTCCAATACTCTCTTAGTTCCACTTAGACCTCCTCAATAATTGTAGCATAGGATGCGGATGTGGCAAAGCAGGCGATCCACCCTCAAGGCAACCGCTGCCGCACCCAACGTCGCCACCCCTTTTGCCTCAGCGGTGGCACCTCCGCGATCACCCGCAACCCCAACGCCTCGACTTCGCCCACACCACGAACGCTCTCGTCTAAGTAATCCATGGTGAAAGCCAATACCAAACCTGCAACCAATCCCAGAAACAGACGGACGGGCAAATCCAACTTCTGTCGCAATCCCATGCCCACTTTGTTCACCATCGGCGGATCAATCAGACTGGCAACAACACCCTCTGTCCCCAATTGAGCAAAATGCCGTTGCGCTTCAGACGGCAGGATAGCGGCGGCCGCTTCGGCTATTTTCAACAGCGTTTCTGGATCACTACCGGAGACATTCACTGTTAAGACGCGGTGCAACTTACCTGCGTAGGTGGAAGCCTGAATCGAGCCAGGAGTGATATTCCCACCCATCTGTGTGCTCACCGCTTCAGCGAAGGCTCGGCTTTTGACCAGTTCTGCCAGATCATCTACTAAGTACTCAGCAGTCAACCAAGTATAGTATTTATCATAATGGTAGTTGTCGCCTGTGCGCGGTTCAGGCTCGACGCCAACCAAGAAACGCATGGAGGCCGAATACGTCGGGGTTATTTGTGGGCGCAGGAGCACACTGGCTACTAGGACCACAATGAAAAGCAGAACAATAACCCAGAGTCGCCTGTAAACAATGCGTGCATATTCTCTAAGTTCCACTTGTATATCCTCCTCGCGCTATAGGCGACACACAGCGAGCGGCATAGCGCGATTCCACGAATTCTCGAAAACGCTGTTGGAAAACACTCACATCGAAATTCTCAGCATTGCGACGGATCTCGATGGGGTTGTAGCGCGTCTCATCAAATGAAGCCACCGCTTCTGCCAGTGCATCGGCGGTTTGGGGATAAAAGAACGTGCCAGTCACCCCCGACTGGACTGTCTCCAGCGCACCACCCCCAGCGTAGGCGATCACTGGCCGTCCAGCCGCCTGGGCTTCCAACGGCGCGATTCCGAAATCTTCTTCACCTGGGAAGATGAAAGCGCGACAGCGAGCCAAGTATTCGCTTGTTTCTCGGTCGCTGACCCTACCTAGGAAACGGATGTTGGGCTGCGCTATACGCTCTAATGCGGCACGATCACGCCCATCACCGATGACCACCAGGGGCAAGCCAAGACGATTGAATGCCTCCACGGCTAGATCAATCCTCTTGTAGGGCACCAGCCGGGAAATGATCAGAAAGTAGTCTCCCCGCTCTTCAGAAGGTTTGAAACGCGCCGTCTCAACAGGTGGGTAAATAACTTGTGAGGGCCGGCGATAGTACTTTGCAATTCGTCGTGCCACCTCCTCGGAGATGGCAACAAACTCATCCACCCGGTCAGCGGCAAGACGGTCCCACTGACGTAATCCCCGCAACACAAACGGTAATAACAGTTTCAACGCCCTCGCGATGCCCTCTCGCTGCACGTAATTCTCGTAATCCCACAAAAAACGCGCTGGTGTCAGGCAATAGCAGATATGCAATGACTGAGGGGTGGTGACCACACCATGAGCGAAAGCACTGGTAACGCTGAGGATGAGATCGTACGCGCTCAGATCGAAGGCTTCGAATGCCAGGGGATAGAGTGGCAGGAAAAGGCGGTGATACCGATGGATGAATGGGAAGTGATCCAGTGCTGAGACGTGTATCTCCCACGAACGATAGGATTCCGGCAACGCGTCGGGCCAGAAGATAGAGGTATAGATTGGAGCATCAGGATATAGAGACTTTATTGCTTCCAACACCCTCTCTGCGCCACCATATTGATTCAGCCATGAGCAGACAATCGCTACGCGCATGTATCACTTATGTACCTCATAGAAACTACTCTACTATAAATTAGTGCTTTCGCCAAAAGGAAAAGCCTCAAGGATTCATTTGCCCACGCAAAAATCGGAGAAAATGCTCTCCAGTAGGTCTTCCGTTACAGTCTGGCCAGTTATCTCGCCTAGGGCGTTGATAGCCGCTCGCAAGTCAATGGTCACAAAGTCAGCAGCCAATCCGCGTCGGTGTGAATTTAGCGCTGCACGTACCCCGGCCAGTGCCCGGCTCAATGCTTCTTTGTGTCTGGTGTTGCCCACCACCAGCCCTTCTGCTGGCAGAACCCGCCCAGCAAAAATCAGATCCAGGATTGCGTCCTCCAACACAGAAAGGCCCTCGCCAGTCAACGCGGAAATGTGCACTCGCCGCAACCCTGGCAGAAACTCGGTGGGGACAGCGATTTGCGGCAGATCCATCTTGTTGACGACCAAGAGAGCAGCTCGGTTCCCCACCGCGCTGGCAATCTCCCAGTCGCTATCTCTCAGCGGTTCGCTGCCATCTACCACCAAAAGAATCAAATCTGCCTCTTCCAAAGCACGGCGGCTACGCTCGACCCCTAATTGCTCCACCAATCCCCTGACATCCCCGATGCCTGCGGTATCAATCAGCCAGAGGGGGACACCCCGCAGGTTCATCGTTTCTTCCACTGTATCCCGCGTGGTGCCTGGAATAGGCGTCACGATGGCGCGGTCCGCACGCAAGAGTGCATTGAGCAGGCTGGACTTGCCCACGTTCGGGCGACCCACTATCACCGTGCGTACCCCCTGGCGATAGAGGATGCCTTGGTTGGCGTCTGCCACGCCCTGCTCTAGCATCTCCACCGCCGCGATCAGCACGGGCTCAATGTCAAAAGGTTCGATCTCATCCTCTGGGAAATCCACTGTAGCCTCGAGGTAAGCCAATGCTTTCATAAGATTGGCCCGGATCGCTTGCACTTGACGGGAAAATCGGCCCTCGAGTTGATGGACTGCCAGGTGTAGACTAGTGGCGGTTTTCGCTCGCACGATATCGAGCACTGCCTCGGCTTGGGCTAGGTCAATGCGCCCATTCAGGAAAGCCCGCAGGGTGAACTCGCCAGGTTCCGCCAATCGGGCCCCGCCACGTAATACGAGTTCTAAGATGCGACGCAAAGCCACGATGCCGCCATGCCCATTGATTTCTACGATGTCCTGGCGAGTATACGTGCGGGGGGCCCGCATCAGGGTCACAAGCACCTCATCCACAACTTCGCGCTTTTCTGGGTCTATAATGTAACCGTAAGAGAGGCGATGGGAAACGGGCACGGAATCACCGTTACCGCGGGCAGGTCGGAAGAGGGGAGCTACAATTGGCCAGGCATCGGGACCACTCAGGCGCACGATCCCGATACCGCCTTCGCCTAGTGGCGTGGATATGGCCGCAATCGTGTCTTCCAGATTATACGTAGACATATGCCAAAAACCTTGGCAAGATAGCCGTGTCAAGTTTGGGGTTATCAAGATTCGTCTGGAGGGTCAGTTGGCTGTTCACCAGGAACAGGCTGCCATTTGGGTACTGTCTCGATCCTCGCTGTAGAGCCATAGCGCACATTGACAACTGCCCAGAGCAGCACAACCGTCGCAATAAGCAGAATTACGGGAGGAATGCCAACACGGTCCGCCATGTTGCCAATGAAGAGCATAGGCGGGAGTGAGGCTGCACTGGTAGTCAAGAATTGCACGGCGATGACGCGGCCACGAAGTCTCGGCGGAGTGGATTCTTGCAGCGCAGTCTGCGCAGAGATCGCTGCCACCGTCATTGCGCTTCCCAGAAGTACAGAGAAGAGGGTGATTTGTTTGATGGTCGTCCCTGTAATAGGACCTAGCGCTGGACGTCCAGGCATTCCCCGCCCCCATACTACTAGTGCCAATGCTAGTATGGCCATACCACCGACGGCAAAACCCCCGTGGATCAACTTCTCTCTTGCGACGTGATGACCAAAACGACCCAAAAGAAAAGTGGATAACAGCATTCCTATCCCCGCTGGCAGGAAGATGTAGAGGGCATCGGATGGGGCCCTGCCTAACACGCGAGCGGCAAAACCTGGAGCTAAGGAGGCAACGCTTATCACCAAGAAGGAAACCAGGCCCAAGTGAGCGATAGCAATCCGCACCCGGGGTTGGGTTCTAATGAACGTCCAGCCCTCGCTTAGATCGCTCAGGATGCGATTCAGAGCAGTACGTTGATCTAGGTATTGCTCACGCCGTATTTCCCGAACCTGAATAAAAGCGATGAGCGTAGCAGTAATGAGATAACTGAGCGCGATAACCGCAAATGCGAAATCTACACCGCCCAGTTTCACCAGAAATGGGGCAAATAGGAGCATCCCAAACAACTGGGTGGTGGTAAAAAGCATATGGAACAGGGAATTCGCCATCAACAGGTAACGCCTTTCGACTAATAGGGAGGCAGTTGCCGATTCGGCGGGGTCCGACAACTGGCCAATAGTTGAAGCCACGAAAGTCAGGCCATACAGAGCCAGCATAAGCGGACCTCCAACAAGGGCGTGGCGAATTGGAATAAAGGAAGCGATCAATATAACGCGCGAAAAGGCGCAGGCGAGAAGAATAGTCTTCTTGGAAAAACGGTCAATTAGCACACCCGAAATGGTACTGAAGAGAAGGGGTGGCAAACTAAACGCCACGATCATTAGACTCATCTGAGTGCTGGAAGCCGTGATTTCCTCGATCAGCACCATTTGCACGAAGTACGTTGCGTTTTGAGCCGTTTGAGAGAATATCTGCGAAATCCACAACAAAGCGAAACTGCGATTGTGCAGAAGGACCTCAAAGCCGCGCTCTCTTGGTTCGTCTTTTCCCTTGTTATGTACAATCATTCCGTCGCTGCTTGTGAGACCATGGTCTTCAGCCGCCGCTCGAAGTTCCGGCGAGTCAGGAGCACGCGGCGACCACAGGTTAGACATTTGAGGCCAATGTCCGCGCCTACACGCACTACGCGCCACTCATATCCACCACATGGATGTGGCTTTCGCAGGCGCACGATATCATTCACATTGACTTCAACTACCATCTCGCTTCCCTTTCTGCAACTCAGGATTATAGCGCAGATCAGCGGCTCGGGCAAAGATTTCTCAGCCGTCCAGAATTGTAGTATAATTGTGCGGTAGAAAAAGCAGCCCAAAGGAGAACAATTTGAGTCTGTTTCATTTTGCTGGTATTGGCTTGGGCCTTCTTATTGCCATTACAGTCCATGAGTTTCTTCACGCTTGGATGGCGAATTATCTCGGCGACCCCACACCAAGGTACTTGGGGCGGGTGTCTCTGAACCCTATTGTGCATCTCGACCCTCTGGGCACGATGATGATGGTCTTCACTGCGATAACCGGTTTTGGGCTTGGTTGGGGCAAACCTGTTCCTGTGAATCCCTACAATCTCCGGCCCAACCGGCGGACAGGCATGGCGCTGGTGGCACTTTCCGGACCACTGGCCAACCTCATCACGGCTTCGGCACTCGCCATCCCCATCCGTTTGAGTATGACTATGCCCACCGCGCTTGGCCTGATCCTCTATCTGGTCGTTTTCACAAATATTGGCATCGCGGTATTCAATTTGATCCCCCTACCACCGTTGGATGGCTACAGCGTCCTGCAGGGCATCTTAGCCAGTATTCGTGCTCCCTGGGCCTATGCCTGGGCTAGCACTCTCAGCGATTTAGAAAGCCGTGGCCCAATGCTCCTGCTTTTGCTTATCATGGTGGACCAGCTATTACCAGTGGGCCTCTTTCGAACATTTATGAGCCCCATAGTGGGGTTCTTTGCGCGTCTTATCCTTGGATAAGGTATTGGCGGGGTTGGCTTTTCTACATCGCGTTCGGCGGTTCTTTGAGAATTTGCGTACCAGCCGAAAACTTGTGGATGACCCACGGATTGATCGCTACCTGAGCCCTGCTGAACGGACCCTTTTCACAGGGATGCCCGTTCCTGATCAACATCATGCTTTGAAAGTGCTTTCTGTGTTGGAACGCGCAGGACATCAAGAAATGGCGCTTGCGCGTGCGGCTTTGTTACACGATATAGGAAAGACGAGGGCGGGGATTCGCCTCTGGCATCGGGTACTAGTTGTACTGCTGCAATCTTTCGCCCCGGGTATATTAATGTGGCTGGCTGGCGATGGGCGTCCAGGTTGGCGCTATCCCTGGTTTGCTCTTGTGCATCATGCCGCCCGTGGAGCAGCACTGCTCGAAGGAACCGGCAGCGATCCCGAAACCATATTTCTGGTCCGAGAGCATCAAACGCCCCTTGCTCAGGTAAACGCACAGCCTGAAGCCAAAGCACTTCTGGTTGCCCTGCAAGCGGCAGATGGAACAAATTGAGTTAGTCGCCGATAATTCGGCAACTGTGTAGGAGACAGAAAATATGGCACCTTTCCGCATCGCGATTGTAGGTTTAGGAGCAATCGGCACTTCTATTGGTCTGGCACTCAAGCAAGCGAGCACAGACATCGAGATCATCGGGCATGACAAGGATCATACCAGGGCAGGGGCAGCTGCAAAGCGCGGCGCCGTGAACCGTGCCGATTGGAATCTGATCAGTGCTTGTGAGGATGCTGAGGTAATCATTTTGGCAATGCCCGTGTCGGGCATTGCCGATACACTAAAGGCGCTTGCCCCCTATCTCACAGAGCGCAACATTGTCACGGACACGGCATCGGTGAAATCGCCGGTGATGGCTTGGGCAGCAGAACACTTGCCACCTGCAGTCTCATTTGTAGGCGGAAACCCCATCATACGGCGGGTCGCCCATGGCCAAGAGGACGCCGACCCAAATTTGTTTGTGAACGCCGTATACTGCCTCACGCCCGCTCCATCTGCCACACCCCAGGCCTTGGAGACCGTGGCAGACTTGGTAACAGCACTGGGCGCAAAGCCATATTTCTTGGACGCAGCCGAACACGATGGCCTCATTGCCGCTGTAGGATATTTACCTTTCATTCTCGCGGCTATACTGATGCTCCGAGTCGAGACCAGTGCAAGCCATCGCGAATTGATTCGACTGAGCGGAGTGGCTTTCGAGAGCGCGATCGATGCACTGGGCGGCGACATCAGTGAAAAGCGAGATCTTTGCCTGTTGGGCAAGAGCAATATTGCTCGTTGGCTAGATGCCTACATGGAATCGTTGCGAGATTTCCGCGAATTGCTTGACCGAGCGGACGGAGAGGCTCTTGAAACCACTTTCAAAACAGCCTCTGAGGCGCGCCAGAAATGGCTAACAGGTAGCGATGAAGGTGGTATTGCTACAGATTACAGTGAGTTCAGTCTGAGGCAAATGCTCCTGGGTAGTGCTTTTCGCCCTCCAAAGTCAAGGAAGTAAAACCTTTGACGCGTCAAGGACGAGTAGATCCAGCATTGGAGAAAGGAACACCCACACCCGGCACCTATCATATTCTTATGATTGCACCCACCTCGTTCTTCGCCGACTATGGGTGCCACGTGCGCATCCTGGAAGAAATCCTGGTGCTCCAGAAAATGGGCAACCGCATCACTCTCTGCACCTACCACAATGGCCAAGACGTAGATGGGCTGGACATTCGGCGCACAGCCAGCATTCCCTGGCGAAAACATTATGAAGTGGGGTCTTCACGGCATAAAATCGCCTTCGATGGGCTATTGGGGCTGACAACGCTAGCCACCGCCCTGCGCACTCACCCGGATATCATACATGCTCACTTGCATGAGGGAGCATTAATTGGTTTCCCCATCAGCCGGTTGCGTGGCGTCCCGCTCGTTTTTGATTTCCAGGGCAGTCTAACAGGCGAGATGATTGATCACCGCTTCCTCAATCCCAATGGGGCATTTTATCGGCCTATGCGCCGGTTGGAGGAGTGGATTGATCATCTTCCCGACGCCATTCTGACCAGTTCACAGCACGCCACAAATCTGCTAATCAGCGAGTTCAATTGTACTCCAGAAAACATCTCCATCATACCCGATTGCGTGAATCCTGATACTTTCACCCCGCAACAAAGTCCGAAGCGATTGCAGGTTCTGCGTGCAGCATGGTCTATCCCAACGCACCGCAAAACCGTAGTGTATCTCGGACTGTTGGCCCATTACCAAGGCACTGATCTGCTGTTAGAAGCAGCAGCAATACTACGACGCGAGCGAGATGATGTGCATTTTCTGATCATGGGCTATCCGGCGGTGGATCAATACCAGGCTAAGGCAAGGCGGCTGGGCTTAGACAGCCACGTCACTTTCACGGGCAAGATACCCTACAGCGAAGCGCCGCAGTACCTGGCCTTGGGCGACGTAGCAGTAGCCCCGAAAATGTCGGCCACCGAAGGAAGCGGCAAGATTTTGAACTACATGGCTATGGCATTGCCCACAGTGGCCTTCGACGTGCCAGTCAGTCGGGAGTATTTGGCTGACTTGGGACTGTACGCCCAACCGGGTGACGCCGCTTCTCTGGCCGAGCGCATCTGCTACGCCTTGGATCATGAAGAGGAAGCCAAGGAGATAGGGTGTAGGCTTCGCCAGCGAGCCATCGAGCACTACTCCTGGGATCGGGCTGGCAAAGAGATCATGGAAATATATCATCTGGTCAGAGCACGCTGAAAGACCTCCATCAATAGACCCGCGAAAGAGGAAAAGTTGTCACGGCGTGCGGGTAGTGGGGCGAAACTGATGGCACTGATATTGGGATTCACATTGTTAAATATGCCCCTCTCCATTTCAAAACCAAAGGGCGCTCACGGCAGGGCTTTTGCGCCTATTTCGCCGACAGGGACGGTGTCCCCCACCGCGACTGTGACTCACACGCCCACCGTCACAGCTACGCCATCCTTTACTCCTACCGCGACAGGCAGTGTAACAGAGACACCAATTCCGAGCAGGACGCCAAGCGGGACGAGCACGCTTCCGGCATCACCCACCGCTACCCATTCGCCCACCCAAACCGCCACGCCATCTTTCACTCCCACCGCGACGGCCAATGGGACCAAGATTCTAACCCCGAGCATAACGCCCAGTGCGACGAACACGCCTTCTCCGTCCTCCACGACGTGTACCGGCACGAGCACGCCAACCTCATCACCGACACCTGATAGCAGTGCATCGGCTACAGTGCAACCCACGAGGTCCCAGACACCGACCGTCTCTGCAACTCCTTCGGTCACCGTCCAAACAACACCAACGCCTACGTGTCCGCCAGTTCTCATTAGCCATGCTGACTATGTAGATTTCGGGAGTGCCTGGGTGGGCAGCGAAGTAACTAGGGTCGTGGCGTTAAGTTTAATCTGGGAAGGTGGCACTAGTGCCCCACCAGGCTGCCCTGAATTCCACATACTCGCGATGTCCATCAGTGGTGACAATAGTTTCCTCTTCTCCAATATGCCCGTGCTACCCCTGCCCCTACCCTGGGGCTCATCGGTGCTCATTTCCATCACTTTTCACCCCCGGGAAGTGCGCACGTTAGAAGGGGTGCTGGCTCTGCAGACCGATCTCATCAGTGCTCCAAGCACCTCTATCTCGTTACGCGGCCGGGGTATGGCGCGTGTGCATCTACCCATCTTGTTCCGATACGCACACGCAGTGTCTTTTCAACCTACTACAAGGAGGAACCGTGATACATCCTACGGCGGAGGTCTCGCCAGAAGCGCAAATTGGCCCTGACACCAAAATTTGGAACCAAGCACAAGTGCGGGAGAGGGCTCGGATTGGGGCCAATTGCATCATCGGCAAAGATGTGTATATTGATGCCGGCGTAGTTATTGGCGACAAGGTAAAAATTCAAAACAGTGTCTCTATCTACCACGGGGTAAGTATCGAAGACGGTGTGTTCATCGGCCCACATGCTTGCTTGCTTAATGACAGGTTGCCCCGGGCCATTACGCCAGAAGGCAGGTTGAAAACAGAGTCCGATTGGACCGTAACCCCGACGACGGTGCATTATGGGGCCTCTATTGGCGCAGGCGCCATTATCCTACCGGGTATTCACATCGGACGTTTTGCTATGGTCGGCGCTGGCGCTGTCGTTACTAAGGATGTCCCAGAGCGCGGTTTAGTGATAGGCAACCCTGCCCGGCTGGTGGGCTACGTTTGTGATTGCGGCGCTCGGCTCCAGAAAATGAGGGCTAAGCGAGATGCTCTGAGCATGCAGTGTCCAATCTGTGGTCGGGAATACGACGTAGTACCTTGAAAAGACAACGACGAGGAACGCAAACATGGCGATTGAGTTTGGCACCGATGGATGGCGAGCAGTAATCAGCGATGAGTTCACCTTCGAGAACGTGCGCCGCGTGGCCTGGGCCATTGGCGATTACTTGGATGAAAAATATGGGATAAATAACGCCAGCGTTGTGGTCGGTTTCGACACCCGCTTCCTTTCCGACCGCTATGCTATCGAGATGTCTCGCCTACTATCGGCCCGCGGCTTTTCGGTACACCTGAGTGAATCGGACTGCCCGACACCCGCTTTGACTTATGCCATTCTCGACAAAAAGGCTACCGCGGGCATCATGATCACTGCCAGTCACAATCCGCCGCGTTACAACGGCATCAAACTCAAGGCGCACCATGGTGGCTCAGTGCTGCCCGAGGAGGCACATCGAGTAGAGCATTTCATTTCCCACCCGGCTACGGACACGGCTAAATACAAAGCATTGTGGGCCTCGGAGCCGGGCGTTCTAACGCCAGAGGACCACGTCGAGCGCTTCAATCCGATGCCCTCTTATCTGATCCACGTGCGCTCACTTATAGATGCGACTGTCATCTCCCGTCGCAGACCGCGGGTAGTTGTGGACTCAATGTACGGCGCAGGACGAGGTTATATACGCCGGTATTTGGAAGAGATAGGCTGTGAAGTACAAGAAATACACGCGGAGATGAATCCTGGCTTTGGCGGCATTCACCCCGAACCCATTGAGCGCAACTTGCGCGCGCTGATCGAGACAGTGCGTGTCGGCGGCTATGACCTGGGCGTGGCAACCGATGGTGATGCCGATCGTATTGGAGCGGTGGATGAAAACGGACGTTTTGTGGACCCGCACTGTATCATCAGTTTGGTCTTGCGACACCTAGTGGAAAAGCGCGGCTGGCGCGGATCGGTCGTGAAGACCGTTTCTACTACGCAAATGGTCAGTCGGTTAGCGGCTCGGTATGGGTTGCCCTTACACGAAACGCCAGTCGGATTCAGACACATTAGCGAGATCATGCAAAGAGAAAACGTGCTCATCGCTGGTGAAGAGAGTGGTGGCATTACCATTCAGCACCATATACCAGAAGGTGACGGCATTTTGATGGGGCTTTTGCTTGCAGAAATCCTGGCGTATGAAAAGAAGCCATTGAGTGCTATCATCCAAGACCTCATGAGAGAGACAGGATTCTTCTATTATCGCCGCCAAGACGTGAAGACTCGGGCTTTTGATAGAGTTTCGCTAGTAGCGCAATTGACAGCGAATGCCCCAGTAGAATTGGCTGGGCATCGGATAGTGCAAGTGGATAAGCGGGATGGCATCAAATATCTACTCGACGACGAAAGTTGGCTTTTGATCCGGCCATCTGGCACTGAGCCTTTGCTACGCATCTACGCCGAAGCCCGCAGCCCAGAGATAGTGGAAGCACTTTTGGCCACAGGGGCACAATTGGCCAATAGAAGCATGGCTTAAAGTTATTGAAATTGGGTGTGTAAGTGCCATTCTTTGGTGTTACAATGGTAAGAGACGGGGCACAAATAGTTCAGTGCGCGGAAATCTGCAAGGGTATATAGGATGCCTAAGTTCACTCACCTGCATGTGCATAGCGAATTTTCTTTGCTCGACGGCCTTGCGCGGTTAGAGGACTTGGTCACCCGCACCAAAGAGTTGGGCATGGACTCCTTGGCCATCACAGATCACGGGGTAATGTATGCTGTCGTTGCCTTCCAACGCATGGCCCGAGCCCACGGCATCAAGCCCATTTTCGGTATTGAGATGTACATTGCACCGCGCCGCATGACTCAGAAAGAAGCCCATAAAGATGCGAACCCCTATCACCTCGTCCTGCTCGCCAAGAACCAAACAGGGTACAAAAACCTCCTAATCCTTTCGAGCCACGCCCATCTATATGGTTTCTACTACAAGCCTCGCGTGGATAAAGAGCTATTAAGCGAACACTGCGAAGGTCTAATTGCTCTCTCAGCCTGCGGCTCAGGTGAAGTTCCCCGGCTCGTTGCAGAAGGCCAAATGGATCAGGCGCGAAAGGCCGCTGCCTGGTATCGGGATACGTTTGGGCTGAACAACTTTTTCCTGGAACTACAGAGCCATGTCGGAGTACCAGAACTCCAAAAGATCAACTCTGGCCTCGTTAGCCTGGCCAGCGAACTGGGCATTGGCTTGGTGGCCACCAATGATGTGCATTATGTGCGCCCCGAAGATGCAGCCGCTCATGACCTCTTGCTATGTATTCAGACAAACACCACTGTAAACGATCCCAAGCGATTGCGTATGGAAGGTGGAGATTACTACCTCAAGAGCGCCGCAGAGATGGCTGCGCTCTTTCCCGACCTACCTGAGGCACTGGAGAACACAATTCGTATTGCGGAGAGTTGCAACGTCCAGATTGAGACTGGTGTTCACCACCTACCCTTGTTCGATGTGCCAGAGGGGCACACTCCACAGAGTTACCTGCGCATGCTTTGCGAAGAGGGATTGAAACGGCGCTTTGCCCTGATTACACCCGAGTTGCGAGCCCGCCTGGACTATGAATTGGATGTTATCCACAACATGGGCTTCGATACATACTTCCTCATCGTGTGGGATCTCGTGCGTTTCGCCCGCAGCCGAGATATCTGGTGCAATGTGCGCGGCTCCGGGGTGAGTTCCATCGTCTCTTACTGCCTGGGTATAACAAATCTGAACCCGTTATCGAACAAACTCGTCTTCGAGCGGTTCCTGAATCCTGGCCGAATTACAATGCCTGATATTGACCTGGATTTCCCCGACGACCGCAGGCAGGAAATGATAGATTACGCGGTCCAGAAATACGGTCAGGAGCAAGTGGCCCAGATCATCACTTTCGGGACATTGGGTGCACGGGCGGCTATCCGTGATGTGGGTCGCACACTTGGTATGCCCCCGGGTGAGGTTGATCAAATCGCCAAACTCGTTCCCTCCGGCCCCAAAAAGAAAATTAAAGATGGCCTGGACACTGTCGCCGAACTCAAGCAAATGTACGAAACGGTCGATTATGTCCGAGATCTCATTGACAAAGCCCAGAGTCTGGAAGGCATTGCACGGCACGCCTCAACTCACGCCGCGGGCGTGGTCATCGCGGATAAGCCACTAATTGAATACGTGCCCTTACAGCGCGCCGTGCGGGGCGATGAAGTGGTCGCCCAGTTTCCGATGGAGGACCTGGAAGAAATAGGTCTACTCAAGATCGATTTCCTAGGTCTTTCCACACTGACCATTATGCGACGGGCTGTGGACTTGATTGCGCAACGGCACAACGTGAATCTGACTCTAGAGTCCATCCCTCTGGACGACCCTGCTATCTTCGATCTGCTCTCCTCTGGTGATGTAACGGGCGTCTTCCAGGTTGAGGGCGGCGGAATGCGTAAGACTTTGCGCGAGTTGAGACCCAGCAATTTTGAGGACGTAGTGGCTTTGCTGTCTCTATACCGGCCCGGCCCCATGCAATTTATCCCGCAGTTCATCGCTCGAAAATATGGGCAGGAGAAGATTTCCTATCGCCACCCCAGCCTGGAGTCCATCTTAGCAGAAACCTACGGCATCATTGTGTATCAGGAACAGATCATTCGTATCGCTACCGACATTGCCGGGTACACGGCTTCTGAAGCGGACCTGATGCGCCGTGCTGTGGGCAAGAAGAAAGAGAAGGAACTGCGAAGGCTGCGCAACACTTTTGTTAAAGGAGCAGTGTCTAGAGGCATCTCGAAGGACATCGCTGATCAGATATTCTCTGACATCGAATTTTTCGCCAACTACGGTTTTAACAAGGCCCACAGCGCAGCATACGCTGTGATCACCTGTCAGACCGCATACCTGCGTGCCAAGTACCCTATAGAGTACATGACGGCTTTACTTTCAGTGGAGTGCGGAAACACCGAGAAGGTGGGCATGCTCGTTGCGGAGTGCCGCCGCATGGGCATTGAAGTGCTGCCACCCGATGTCAACCGTAGTCAGATGGATTTCACCATTGAAGAAATACCGACGCCGGACAAGCAGCAAACTACCTCAGCCATCCGCTTCGGGCTGAAGGCCATCAAGAATGTGGGCGAAGGGGCGGTTGAGGCGATCCTAAAAGCCCGAACAATGGGGCCATTTGAGGACCTTGATGATTTCTGCCGCCGTGTAGATCTACGAGTGGTCAACAGGAGGGGTCTTGAGTTCCTGATCAAAAGCGGAGCAATGGACTCTTTTGGACCACGAAGTCAACTGTTAGCCTTAGTAGAGCGAATGATGAATATCAGCCAAAGTGTTCACGAGGCGCGGGAGGCCGGCCAGTTGAGTTTTGTGGACATTGGGTTGGTGCAGAGGAACGCTGCTTCCATCACGGCCGTTCCTGTGAAGGCGTCACCTATCTCGCAGAAACAATTCCTTGCTTGGGAGAAAGACCTGCTAGGAACTTACATATCAGAGCACCCCCTGCAGTATCTAATACGCAACCCGGTATCAGGTCTTACTTCTCTTGATGAAATAGACGTTTCGATGAAGGGCCACTTAGTCAAGGTGGGCGGAGTGATCACCCGGGCCCGCACCATTCCCACGAAACGCGGCAAGCCAATGTCATTTGTGCAAATCGAAGATGGACGCGGGTCTATAGAAGTAGTAGTGTTTTCTGGGGAACACGAGAAATTCAAAGATATGCTGCAGGAAGACAATCTGGTGCTCATAACCGGTGTTGTAGATGATCGCAACGACCAGGCAACCCTCATCTGCAAATCCGTGCAGATGTATCCTACCATGCGTCAGGAGAGCGAGTCCGTGGGATCGCAACCCTGCTGGATACACGTTTTTCTCAAATGCTCGGATGATCCACAACAGGACATATCTCAAATGCGCCAGATTTATCAACTTCTGCTAGATGAAAACGGAACGGATCGGTTTTCCCTACACCTGATGCAAGGCCCGCGAAATGTGCAATTAGACTTTCCAAACGCGAAGACCCATTTCACGCCGGAGTTGGCAGCCACGCTGACCAACATACTTGGACCGGATGCAGTGAAAGTGGAACGGATCTGACAATCTGCGACGTGCTCGCCCCGCCTGGGACAACAATACGTTCCTTAGTCGCGCAAGTGTTTTCCAAAATCGTTTTCTTCTTTTCTGCGTAGCCGTTTTTTGGCCTAAACTTTTGCAATTCAGGGAAATCCCGTTACAATATTAAAAACTCCTAGAGGATTTTGATGCTGTTTGGGACAGACCGGGCGGCGCCAATGCATTTGGGCGTACTGGAAAGGGGTTGGTTGCATGATTACATTGACTTTTGATATTATGATCAGAACGATCCGCCAAATCAGTCAGTTTCTCGGGCTCATTATAGTTATGATTGCATTTGTGGAGGCGGTTCTGTACCTGCTCTTCAATCGTCGCCCGAAGAGGCTCCTCGTTGGTATTCTCATGCTCCTGCTGACTATTGGTGTGATGTATGTATTTGTGCGCGTACTATGGCCGATGGCCACACCAACGAAAACGGTCAAGGTCGCAATTGGTTTGGCGTCGGTAGCGGCTTTGGCAGTGGCTTACTGGTTCCTGAGCGAGCCTCGGGTTAGTCGAGTGGGTATAGCGTACATGCTACTGGCTCCAGCGCTGATCGGGATTTCGCTCTTGATCATCTGGCCATTTATATTCAATATTTGGCTTGCCTTCACAGACATGTCCATGAGAACGGCCCAAAACCCGACCTTTGGGCTGCAGCAAGGGATTGCCAATTTCAGGAATGTTTTCACTGGTACCGTCGCCCGAAACGCCACTTTTTGGCAAGTGTTGTGGCGCACCGTCTTGTGGACAGTTGTCAATGTGGTCTTTCACGTAGCGGGTGGCATGGCGTTGGCTTTGCTGATGAACCGCCCGATGCGCTTAAAGGGCTTATATCGCACGCTCTTAGTCTTTCCGTGGGCCATTCCACAAACCATTGCTGCTATGTCACTCCGCAACGAATTCAACTTTTACTACGGCTTTTTTAATGTCATGTTAAGAACAGTGGGTCTGAAACCAATTGGCTGGCTCCAAGACCCTCAATGGGCCTTTGTGGCCGTCTGTCTGGCCAATATCTGGCTGGGAATACCTTTTATGATGGTGATTTTCCTAGGAGGCTTGCAGAGTATCTCGCACGAATACTACGAGGCGGCGGAAATTGATGGAGCATCCGACGTGCAGCAATTCTGGAACATCACCCTGCCGCTCATGCGCCCCGTGATGACGCCAGCGATCATTCTAGGTACGGTGTGGACGTTCAATAACTTGAATGTTATCTATCTTATCACACAGGGGGGACCGCAGGAGAGAACGGATATCCTGGTCACTTCGCTGTACAAGGCTGCTTTCTCTTTCTACCGCTACGGTTTCGCTGCAGCATTTGCGTTGGTGATCTTCGCTTTCCTGTTCACATTCGCGATTATCTATTTGCGGGCCACGGGTGGGCTGAAAACAGTCTACGAATAGTTACCGGATAGGAGGCTGTCGAGATGTCTTTATCTCAAGTGATTCTATGCCTCGTTGGCATTCTATTGGCGATCAATTTCAACTTCGCGACTGTCTATACCCTGATGAAAATTTTCCGAGGCACTCCGCGGTACATCTGGGTTTACCTCGGCATTATTGCGGTGATAGCGCTCACAGCACCCCAGGCTTATAGCGCTGTGGGAGCCGCCAAACTACCGTTACTGAGTGAAGCGGGGTTGGCGGTATTCGCCGACGCTCTGTTTCAGAGAGTGCTCTCCTTACTCCCCAGGCTGGCAGCCGTGACCGCCGCTTTTGCCGTGGATGTAGTGCTCCTACAGGGTGTGCTCGCCATCATTCACCGTAGCCCAACCTTGCACAAATTCTTTTTCGGCACGCGTGGCGACAGCATTTACAAGCGCCTTAACATCCACTTGACGCTGATTTTTTCCTGCCTGATCGCCGTCTACCCGGTATTGCGTATCTTCACTATTTCCCTGCGGCCGGGAGATCGACTTCTCTCCACTGATCTTGCGATTATCCCTAAAGATGCCACATTGGACAGTTACCGCGAAGTGCTCTTCGGTAATCCAGAAAAGCGACGGGCTTCCGATTTCTTCCTCTGGTTATGGAACAGCCTGGCTATCACGGTGACCACGGCCATCATCGGCGTGATACTTTCGGCGACGGCCGGATATGCATTCTCACGGTTTAGGTTCCCAGGTCGCGCACCTGGGCTTATTTTCCTGCTCACCACGCAGATGATACCGGCAGGCATGCTACTGTTACCACTATACATCATGCTCACAAGACTGAACCTTATCAATACCTATCTGGGATTGGTCATTGCCTACTCCGTGACCGCAGTACCCTTCAGCATTTGGATCCTGAAAGGTTACTACGACACGATTCCAATTGACCTGGAGGAGGCGGCACGTGTTGATGGTTGCAATGTACTGGGGGCATTCTATCGTATTATATTGCCGCTCTCCACGCCCGCCTTAGCGATCGTATTCCTGTTTAACTTTATGAGTTCTTGGAGCGAGTACATGGTAGCCCGCGTGGTGTTGCAAAAGGGCCCTATGTACACTTGGCCTTTGGGGCTGTGGACTTACGCTGGGCAGTACACTTTAGCCGCCGGCCGTTTCGCTGCCGCTTCCATATTAGTGGCAGTCCCAGCCATGGCCCTATTCTTATACTCATCCAAGTGGCTCATCACTGGTCTAACACTAGGCAGCGTGAAGGGTTGAAATCTGCACAAACAAGAGGCAATTTCCTAGATGAGTTGGCTGAAAGTGCGTCACTGAGTGAGGGCATAAGAGAACCCGGTCGTTCTCTTATGCCCTTCGTTTTGAGCAGGTAATCGCTAAGAAGGAGATGCAAATGTCCCACAAAGCCAGTTGGCTGCGCGGTGTATTCCCTGCGCTGGTCACCCCATTCACCAAAGAGGACGAGAGAATTGATGAGGAGGCGTTGCGCAACCTAGTGCGCCATGTTCTGCCTCACGTGGATGGCCTGGTTCCAGCGGGTACGACGGGCGAGTTCGTCTATCTGTCACCCGAGGAACATCGCCGTGTAGTAGAGATCGTGATAGACGAAGCGGCCGGGCGCGTGCCTGTCATCGCTGGCACAGGTGCCGCCTCCACTCGCCAGGCTATCACATTGGCGCAGATGGCGCAAGAGGTAGGGGCCAAGGCATGCCTGGTCGTCGCTCCTTATTTCCTGCACCCTTCTGACAAGGGCATCTATCAACACTTCTACGAGGTGGCGAAGGCGGTGGATTTGCCCCTCATATTGTATAACATACCCCAGACGGTAGATGCCTACCTGCCTCGTGAAGTTATCGAAGATCTAGCCGATATCCCCAACATCATTGGCCTAAAGGACTCCTCTGGCAATCTCACCTACACGATGGAGGTGCTGGAGATGACCAACGGGCGCATTGATGTCTTGATCGGTCACGATGAGGTAGTGTTGCCCGCGTTAGCGGGTGGTTGCTCGGGGATGATCCTCGCCAGCGCGCAAGTATACCCGGAGATATGGCAAGAGATTTACGCAGCCGTGCAGAGGGGCGACCTGGAAACAGCAAGTGAGCGACAGAGAAGTGTGCAGAAACTATCACGAATTTTCTGCCGCTATGGAGGTGGGGTCGCAGTGAAAGCCGCGCTAAACATGATGGGCGTCAAAGTAGGCGTGGCGCGGAGGCCACTGCGGGAGGGCGGCGTGCTTATCAACGAGGTGAAGGGCGAAATCCTGTTAGAACTAGAAAAACTGGGCAAGGTAACGCCCAAAGAGATTGTTTTTAAACCACCATCCGGTCCACTGGATGAACGGTTCACAGAACTGGGTCTCTCAGCGGCAACGCTCAAAGAAGCAAGGGCGCACGTAGCCACCGCGCGGGCAGGAGAGGGCGTCGAAGGCGTGCAATTAGATTTGGTCGCTGGACCAGTGAATGGCCCGGTGGGTGAGGCGTATGCCCTGCAACTCACCTACCCCCGTCATCGCTATGAGGCGCTGACCACCATCTTGGAGCCCAATTTGACCATCCGCCCAGCGACCCTCGTCGTGCCCACCACCGAACTAAAGAATCTGCGCCAGGCCAATATGGTTTACGGGCCCACCCAGGCTGCCATTGCTCGTGCCATCGCTGACGCCTTAGAAAGAGACATCATCCCCGAGAGCGCCATGACTGATACCGTGATGATGGTTTTGACAAGCATTCACCCCCAAGCATTGGATCGGCATACGCTTTACCAAAACGTATACCGTGCGATGAACGAGGCAATTGATAAAGCATTTACAGGAAGGTGAGGTCGAAAATGGAACGCAAATGCAATGTCGAGAAGAACGCTGCCCGTTGCACCTGCACTTATGAACCATGCAGCCGCAAGGGCATCTGTTGTGAGTGCATTTCCTATCACCAAAGCATGGGTGAGTTGCCCGGTTGTCTCTTTCCACCAGAGGCTGAGCGCACTTATGACCGCTCGATCGCCCACTTTATCCGCGTGATGCAGGGGAGAAGATAATGTCAGGGAAGCCAGATTGGTTTAAGGGTATTTTCCCGGCATTGGTTACACCTTTTACTGCTGCCGGGGAGTTAGATGAAGGGGCATTGCGCCGGCTTATTCGCTATGTCTTGCCCCATGTAAATGGTTTGGTACCAGCCGGAACAACAGGCGAGTTTGTTTACCTGACCGTCGAAGAACGGCTGCGCGTCATCCAAATCACAGTGGAGGAAGCAGGTAACAAGGTACCAGTAGTAGCAGGGACCGGGGCCACGACGACGGCTGAGACCGTTGCGCTCACGGCCGCGGCGAAGGAAATGGGCGCTACGGCAGCGCTGGTGGTCGCTCCCTACTACCTCAAACCCTCTTTCAACGAAATCTACGAGCATTATGAAGCGGTCAGCAAAGTGGGTCTGCCCATTATCCTCTACAATATCCCGCAATGTGCAGGGACACATTTTCGCTGGTGGACGGCGGAAGGCATGGCGTATCTGGACAATGTAGTGGGTATCAAAGATTCCAGTGGCGATATGCCTTTCCTAGAGGCGCTTTTTGAGAAGGTGAAGGGACGCAGAGGCATCTTCTGTGGCCACGATGAGATTGTCACTGCTGCTTTGGCTGCGGGAGCCGATGGGGCTATCCTGGCCAGTGCCAATCTGATACCCGATATCTGGCAGGATATCTATCAGAGCGTGCAACGCGGAGATATAGTGCGAGCCCAAGAATTGCAGGCGAAGATACAAAAACTCGTGCGCATCGTGGCGAATAATGGTCCCACCCAGGCGGTGAAAGAGGGTTTGCGAGCCATGGGACTGGAGGTGGGGGATTCACGCCATCCCATCATGCCAGGTGGGGCCTTTCGCCGAGAGGATTACGAGGAATTGCGCATTCAACTCGAGGATTTGGGCAAGATCCCACTGCGTGAAACACGATATCTCATCGGCGATAAGGTGATCGTGACACGGATTCCTGCTATTCCGTCCACACCGCAAACCGTGGAAGATTTCACTATGAAGGTGGGTGAGGGGTTTGCCGGGCCACCATTCTATGAACTGGCCCACGTGGACTTGCTCATCGGTGTGAACAACGGCCCGGTGGGGCGGGCCATTGACCAAGCTTTGGGCACACCACGTCCGGGCCACGAGTTGACGATCGTGACGCCGCGCCCACGCACGTTATTGGTCCCGACAGTCACTATTCGCACCGAACGTCAGGCCATGCAGGTGTATCAGGACGCGGCAGAGGGCATACGCCTGGCGATTGAGGCCGAGATCAAAAGCGGGTTTCTGCCAGAGGCGGCATTGGATGATCTGTCGCTCATTGCCAACGTCTTCGTCCACCCAGCAGCAGCCAACCGGACGCGTATCAAATTCAATAATTACAAAGCCATGCGCGCCGCTATCCGCAAGGCCATCGAGGGTCGACCCACGCTGGCCGAGATGCTGACAGAAAAAGCGGCGGCACGTCATCCATTCCGCTATGCCCCATAACCCCAGACCCAATATGGAGACCGCAAATGTCTCAAGGAGGGAAGATGAGCCGTCGCAGTTTCATTAAAGGGGCTGCCCTGACAAGTTTGGCCGCAACTCTTTCAGCATGCATCTCCGACAAGATAGTTCCCACACCTACCATAGTACCAGAAGAGATTGCCCTGCCTACACCTCGCACCGAGGGGCCGATGTCCTTGGAGGAAACTCTTGCCAAAAGGCGGTCGGTGCGTCAGTTTACCACCCAGTCACTGACCTGGGACGAACTTTCACAACTGCTTTGGGCCACTCAAGGAGTCACGGATCCAAGGGGATTCCGGACTGCTCCCTCGGCCGGCGCACTTTACCCGCTGGAAGTCTATTTGGCCACCCCCGAAGCGGCATACCGTTATATACCACAGGGGCATCGAGTAGTCCTCCAGATACAAGGGGACCATCGCATTGCCTTGTGGCACGCCGGACTTCAGCAGGAGGCGTTACGAGAGGCACCAGTGATCTTCGTGCTGGCTGCGGTATACGGGCGAACAGAGCGCAAATATGGCGGACGGGCAGCACGTTATGTACAATTAGAGGCTGGCCACGCGGCGCAAAACCTGCTGTTGCAAGCCGTTGCCCTGGGTCTGGGCGCAGTGCCTATCGGGGCTTTCGCGGATGAAGAGATTCAGATCGCACTCGCACTACCTGCTGACCACAAGCCTCTATATCTCATCCCGGTAGGTTACCCGAGGGTATAGCCAATGGCATCGAATGGAGAGCGGCCAGAGATCCGGATCGGTACCTCCGGCTGGGTGTACCAACATTGGCGCAGCATCTTCTACCCAACGGAGTTGCCCAGCGCAAAATGGTTGGCCTTCTACGCCGACCATTTCCAGACCGTAGAATTGAATGCTAGTTTCTACCGCTTGCCGAGCGAGAACGCTTTCCGCGCCTGGGCGACTAGCGTGCCAGAGGGGTTCATTTTTGCCGTGAAGGCCAGTCGCTTTGTGACGCACGTAAAGAAACTGAAAGATGCAGGCGAAGCCATTGAGAACCTCCTCGTCCGAGCACGCCTGATGGGCCCCAAATTGGGCCCTATTTTGTACCAATTGCCGCCAGGATGGAACTGCAATCTAGAACGCCTGGCGGATTTCCTGGCTCTGCTGCCGACCGACCTACGCTATGCTTTTGAGTTCCGTAATAGCACATGGCTGACAGAACCCGTATATGAAACGCTCGAACGATATGGTGCTGCGCTGTGCATCATCAGCCTGCCCGAATATCCCCTGATCCTGCGCGCTACTGCGCCTTTTGTTTATATCCGTCTGCATGGAGCGCAGGCGCTCTACGGGAGCCGGTACAGTGACCGAGAGTTAGCCTGGTGGGCAGAGCAAATAGCCGCTTTCCGCGATGAGGGGCGTGACGTGTATGTCTATTTCAACAACGATGCCTTTGGCTACGCGGTAGAGAACGCTTTCACCTTGCGACGCGTGCTTGGAGAAGGTTGTTAGCCCCAAAGCCACAGCGCAAGCGGTTATGTTTAAACATAAATCTACCCTGAACTAGGTTAATGACTACTCACAACCCAGGATCAGGGTAGAAAGTCTCTATGGCTCTTTGAATTCCACAGCGCCGCTTTTGTTGCTCAGGGTCAATCCATCTTGACTATCACGCGGTAAGTATCCGGCCGTACCGCCAAATCCAAAGCCTCCTTGAGTTCTCTGAAAGGCATCACGGCCTCAATAGCAGGGCCTACGTTAACCATTCGCAGAGAGAGTAGTTTCGCTGCCACGCGTAGATCTTCGGGATCTTTCCCATTCGTGCCGGAGATGATGAACTCTTTGGAATGGATCTGATTGGGATCCAATTCTAAAGGGGTGGGCGGATAAGCAGCGGCAAAGAGAACGAAGCGACCGCCATAATCCAGCATCTTCATCGCTTGTTCGTTGACTTTGCCACTTCCGAACGCGGCGATGACGAAATTTGCCCCACGGCCTTCTGTAAGGGCTTTCACTTGTTCCACGGGGTCTTCTTCAGAGGCGTTGATCACCGCGTTGGCCCCCACTTCGCGGGCCTTCTCCAGGCGTTGCGCCATCAGTTCGCTGACGATGGTGCGGGCTCCATAGAGTTTCGCTACCATGAGGTTCAACAATCCCATTGCTCCGGCGCCGATGATCACAACGTCGTCGCCAAGTTTGATGTCCAGTTTTTTCATGCTGTGTATGACGCACGACAATGGTTCACCCAAAGCCAGTTCCTCAAATGGTACATCACCAGGGGCCCTGAACAGTTCATTTTCGTTCACTACTCTGTATTCGCTGAAACCCCACAGACCCGGCAACCCTTCATATTGGGATACATACTTGCCATACAAATCCCAGCCGTATTTGCACCTCTGGTTCCAGCCACGCCGGCAATAGTAGCAAGCCCCGCAATCGGAGCCCACACCCAAGACCACCTTATCACCTGGCTTGAAATCCTGGAGTACGGCCTCTCCTACCTCTACTATTTCGCCCGAAGCCTCGTGTCCCCCTATCATGGGGAAACCGAGCCCTGGAACTCTAGAGCCTTTCCACGTGCGTTGTTCCACTGTGCAAATAGCACAAGCCTTGATCTTGACCAACACTTGGTTAGGCTTGGGAGCCGGGCGAGCGATTTCTCGGAATTCCAATTCTCCTGGGGCGGTGAAAACCGCCACGGTCATTTTTTCTGTCATCCTTTCACCTCAGCAACTTAAGGGCTGCTTCCACAGAAGCATCTTCGTGCAGGATAGCAGCAATAGCCCTTGTGATTTTGTCGGGATGTTCGTGCTGCCACAAATTACGGCCCATAGCAACACCTGCACCCCCACCTTCAATAGCACCCTTGACGGTTTCTAATACGTCCTGATCACTTTCCATCTTCTCTCCGCCCAGGATTAGCACGGGCAAGCCAAGGCAGCTCTCTGTCACCATCCTAAAACTCTCCGGGGTGCCAGTGTAGGTCGTCTTGATGAAATCCGCTCCGTACTCAGCGCCAATGCGCGCTGCTAATGCAACATGTTTAGGGTCAGTACCTCGACCGCCGCCCTTGACGCGGACCAACATCTCCGCTAAAAGCGGCATGCCCCACTCTTGACATGCGCTACCTAGTTCGGCCAAATAGGGGAGATTCCCGGCTTCACCCTCGCCACAGTAACCCATGCAGATCACACCATCAGCGCCTATCCGCAGGGCATCTTCGACCGTGAACAGCAATTTCATGCCAGCGCTAAAGTCGCCGAGCGCAGTCACTCCGCCATCGACCCGTAGGATCAATCCGACGTGGTCGAGCAGGTCAGCACATTTATGGGCTGTGCCGAAACTTGTCGCAATCGCATCGGCTCCACCAGCTATCAATTTTTCAACAGCAACTCGCGGATCCACAAGGCCGGGCATTGGTCCCATGCCGCTGGCATGGTCCAGGACTGCTACTAATGCCCTTCCATCGGGTCTAAAAATCTTTCTTAATCTTGCTATTTTACCGCTCATCTTATGAAACTCCTTGTTTTAGATTGTATGGCAAGGAACACTTGCCTGAAGAGCAGCCCAACCTATTGCTGGGCTGCTCTCTTAGTGACACTGTGCCCGGCACTGCCCTTAGCCGATGAAAAGCTGACGCAGCAGCAACAGCGAAGTCTTGGCTTGCTCTGGTTCGATCGGTTTGCCAAGGATGCTGGCATTGTTGAAAAGCGGCAGAGGGATGGGATAGGCCCCCACCAGGCAGATGATCATCAGGACGACCATGACGAAGATGGCCGACTTGCCGCGACGCAGCAGCCAATAGGCGAAGAAGAAGATGAGCAATGGCAGTAGGCTGGGCATAATGGAATCCAGGATTTTCTGCAACTGGATAGGTGAGGTGCCGAAGAAAGATGGTGCCCAACGCACCTGCAGGTTGACGAGTTTCACCACCAAGCCGCCGACCACGAACTGCCCAACCACCGTGGCTGCCGTGGAGAGCTCAGCCAACAGGTTGCGCTGCTGCAGATCTTGCAGGGCACTCAAACCCCGACGGTAGCCGAAGCGCATGAAGTAGTAGGGGATGAGCAGATTGGAAAGCCCCAGCACCACTAGGACAGTGATGGGCGCCAACCACATCAGAGCCGTGTTGCCAGACTGTGCCCAGGAAGCAGTGATGGCCAGGATGATGGGAATGTAGGTGGCCCAGAACAGAGAGTCCCCTACCCCGGCGAAGGGCCCCATCATGGCCACTTTCACACCCTGAATGGCTGCTTCGTCTACCGGCTGGCCATTGGCCCGCTCCTCCTCCATGGACGCCAGCACACCGGGGATGATGGCTCCCAACCAGGGATTGGTGTTGTAGAAGACCATGTGACGCTTCAGCGCGGCGCTAATCTCTTCCTTGGTCTTGTAAAAGCGCCGGATCACAGGTACCATTGTCTGTGCGAAGCCCAGTCCGCCCAACACCTCCCACGAGGCCACCTGGAATAGGTTCCAGTGGCGCCAGTACATGGCCAGGATGTCCTCATCCGTCAACTTCAGTTCCCGTGCCGGTCGCGCAGGGGCCTCGCTGACCGCTGTTGTGGGCGCGCCCTCCTCTCTGCGGGTAGCCAACATATGCACCAATGCCAGGCCGACGCCAGCCAAAGCCAAGGCCAGCGGGTCAGGTTTGAGATAGATGGCTGCTACAATGCCCAAGAAGAGGTAGCCGATGAGACGGGTGCCCATCTGATAAAGCAGGAGGGCGAAGCCCAGAGCAGGAAGAACGCCGGCCAGGAAGCCCATGCCCTCCAAAACCCACCCGGCATTGGTCTGCAACCATTGGACGGCAGCCTGCACTGCGGGCACGCCAACGAACCCCCCAATGAACGCCGGGACTAGGTTCACTGCAATGCTAAATGAAGTAACTTGCCATGCCGTGTTCTGGATGTCCACTCCACGGAAGTCCCCTTCTTCGGCACGCCGTTTGGCAATGCCCAATGGAAGGTGGTTCCAGGAGAGAGCGGCCATCATGAGCGTCTGCGAGAGGATGGCTACGGGCATGACAAGGGCCAAAGCATCCGCCGTTTGGAGCCCAGCACGGATGACAAAGACGGTGGTCATGATGGTAGCCAAGTAGGGTTGCGGTGGGATTGAGGCTCCCACTACGAAAACGCCCAGGAACATCAATTCGATCACCGCGCCCACGGCTAGCCCTTCTAACGGCCGCCCCAGTAAGAGACCCACCAAGAAGGCAGTGGCTACCTGGCTTTTTGTCAGAGTGTTGCGAATAGCTGCCATAGCAGCCAGCCACCAGGCCAGAGTCTTGTTCTCTTTCTGCGAGAGAACAGGGATGAATTGGGGCAGCCAGTGAAAGATGATTTGCCAGCCGGCGGCAGCAAAGGCTGCTACCAAACCGCCATAGAAATCAAGTTGCTGCATGAGATTTCACTCCTTTCTTTCTACCTTAAAAATATGCAGACCCAAAACCCTGTATTACAATTACTTTTTGGCCTGTCTCACATCACCCCCTTTCCACAAACGTCGCTGCGAAGGAATCGTTGTCATACTTTTTCTAACAAAGTCGCCAAATCAACTCGATGATCGCGAGGGACGACGCGGACCTCCAATTTCACCCCGGCTTGCAACAATTCACGAAAAATCTGCACATCCTCTTCGGTTACCGCTATAGACTTAAAGATCTGTTTGCCTGGGCCGCCTTTGTGTTGGGTCATGCCCCCCACGTTGCCAACATTAATTTCCTTGATGTCCAGTCCAGCCCGCACCAAAGGCAGGACATCGCTGGGATATTTGCAGAGCACAAAGACCCTTTCCCTATCCCAAACCCCTGACTTTGCCACTTGGACGGTCTGCTCGGTTGTGAGGATCTCAGTGGGCATGCGCGGCGGCGCAGTGATATTGACGATTGTCCGCTGTAGTGGATCATTCGCCACTTCATCACTGCAAATGACGATGCGCGTGGCTCCCACATCGGCGATCCAAGCGGTGGTGATTTGTCCATGGATTAGGCGATCATCTATACGCACCAATACAATAGCCAATTGTCTGTTACCTCTTCACCAAAGTGATATATCTCGATATGCTCTATAAGTTATCAGAAACCTATTTTCTCAACTGCTGGCGCAGCAAAGTTCCCATATCTTGTATCCCCTCACGGCCGGCCCGTATGGCGTGAGTAGCCAGTTCCCTTACCTCCATACCTTCGCGCTGCATCAGTATCTCTAACAACATTGGCAAATTCACACCCGAGATACATTCAACGTCGCTCTCCGCCAAGTACCGTAGGGCAGCGTTGCAAGGGCTGCCTCCAAAAAGGTCCACCAGCACTAGTACTCCATCCACATCGTTCAGGCTTTTGATAGCCTCTGCTATCCTGGATGGCAAGGCTTCAATAGCATCATTAGCCTGTAACCCTAATGTCACCACTCTATCCTGTTTGCCACAGATCAATTCGGCTGATCGTAGCAATTCTTTTCCCAAATCGCCATGAGCGACAATAACAATGCCTATCATTTGTGCAGAACCCTCTCCCGCTTCCCCCGATGACTACCTCTCAGTTAAGACCCCAGTGGTGGCTCTGGCAAGTGTTGCTTCCCACGAGCCTGTCCCCACTGGACCACTACCACCCCCAATAACACCAACAGAATGCCCACGGCCATGAGTCCGTTGATGTGCTCTCCTAACAAAAACATTGCTGCTAGAGGGCCGGTCACTACCCCCAACCTACTAATGGAGGTAACCACCGCCCAAGGGCTGAGCGCCAAGGCCTGGGTGATTGCCAGTACCGACAGGGTATTGATCAGCCCGGCAAAAAAGAGGTCACGTACCACCTCTGGTGGTGAAGACCAATAAAGAGATAACTGTCCTTGGGCGGCCAATACAACAAACATAGATGTTATAGCCATCCCTGTACTCAACCACATGGCCACAAAGACGTCGGCTCCACGCCGGAGAGCATAAGTGAGCAATATACCCCCGACTGCGGCGCAGAACGCTTCGATTAGAGAGAAGATCACGGCACGAGACCAATATTCTGATACTGGTATGCCCCTTGCCTGGCCTTGCATGAGTATAAAAACCCCTGCCGTAGTCACGACCATGCCGACGAGCATTTCCCAATTAAACACTTCTCCCAACACCAGGTAGGCAAGCAGCCCCCCAAAGATGGCTGAGGTCGAGCTAATGGGTGTGGTAATGGTTACCCCTCCCCATTTGAGGGATTCGAAATGCAACGAATTGCCCACAGAAAAAATGAGCAGCGCCTGTACCAGGATAGCGGTGATGGATTTCCACCCCAAGAACCCGTTTGACCCTGGAATTAGCTGGGCCCTGCGGTGCTGCGTCATCAGTATCACTATTAGAGTTATGAAAAATGTTGGCAGAGCCCGCAGCGTAACAGCGATAGAGCGCTCTCCCTGTCCCGTAGCCTGGCGTACTAACAGGTTGATCATGGTATAGCATACCACAGAGACAAGAGCCCATACCTCTCCCCGCTTAGAGGCCTTTGATAGAAGGGACCTCTGAGTCGTCGCTATATCTTGTTGGTTTATGGCCGCCTCCGTTGTCATATCCCGTACATACGGGATGGTTCTGCAAGTTACTACTATATTCTTAGATCATCGGCTACGTCTTTCAGGCCTAGATTCTCTAGGGTCCGGCGGATAGGCACGCCTCGGATGTCGAGGCCACGAGCGTGGTAATACGCCGCTAACAAATCGTCGAAGGGTGTATCGGCAGGCAACTGGGCAACCACACGCGGCGGCAAGGTGTCGGCCTCACTACCGATGCCGCAATGGCGCATATTGAAAGCCCGTCTGAGATGCCAGATTCGGCTGCCAATCTGATATATGTCATCTTGCACATAATTGTGCCCGGTAACAGCAGTGAGCACCTCAGCTACCCTCTTATCAGAAAGCGGTCCCACTGTAAAGTGACAGAAAACGGCAGAGGCGTTGATCAAAGCCCTATCCACCGAACGGGCGATAAGCGCCGCCCGCTCCTTTAGACTCACCTCATCATGTACAGTGCCGCCCTCGTTATGCGAGGCCCCACGAGCACCGGTGGCGTACGAGATCTCTAAGCCACGCATAGCCCGGGGATGATGCATAGCGAGTTCCAGTCCCTTGACCTGTATAGCAAAAACTTCACTACCCCCGCCAACCTGCTTAGCCGCAGCGCGGCTGCCATAGGATAGAATGTTGCCGATGCCCCGGCGATAAGCAATGCGCTCTATCAGTTCCAGGAGTACTTGTCCGTCGCCCCAACGCAACTCTAGACCATCCGTATCTTCTTTGCTCAAAATGCCGCGCTCATAAGCCTCAATGGCCCAGGCAACGGTACCGCCACACGAAATAGTGTCTATACCATATCGATTACAGAGTTCATTCGCTTTGCAAAGCACCCGTGGATCGTCAATCATCAGCATAGCACCAAGAGAGCCCACGGTCTCGTATTCAGGGCCAGCGCTCTTGGACACTTGCCAGGCGGACTCGTCCACCTGCACTATTCGCCTACATGCGATAGGACAGCGGTAGCAACTCGTCCGTCCCACCACTAGGCCAGCATTTTCCATAGCCTGTCCGCTTATCTTTTCGCCCTGCTCCCGCCACTCGATTGCCTCAACATTCCAATTTTTTACCGGCACGTCGTTTAGATCCAGTGCCAATCCCATCCCCCAGGCTGTCCCGCCAGTGCGCAAGGTGTGGACCCAAGCGTCATTTTTATAGGAGGAGATAAGTGCCCCACGCAATTCGGCTAGCGACCCGGGGTCAGCGACTGCCACCTCCCCATCGCCTTCAGCAATCAAGGCTTTCAGACGTTTGGCGCCCAGAACTGCGCCTAAGCCGCAGCGCGCAGCAGTATCGCTACCACGATGATGGATGCCAGAAATGTGCACCAGATTTTCGCCTGCGGGGCCAATGCTGGCTATCTGGCTGCGCTGCCCGTGAGTTTTCTTCAACACTCGCTCGGTCTCATAGGTATCAAGTCCCCAAAGAGGGGAGGCATCGTGCAGGGTAATACCGTCGTTGGTAACTTTGAGGTAGACCGGTTTCTCCGAAGCTCCATATATAAGGAGACCGTCGTAACCCGCAGCCTTCAAAGCCTGGCCAAAATAGCCTCCCATACTGGACTCGCCCCATACACCTGTAAGCGGTGAACGCGAGCAGAAACTAACCCTACCAACACCAGGGAAAGGTGTCCCAGTTACTGGACCGGTCATCACTGCCACAATGTTGTTCGGCGATAATGGATCGGTGCCCGGGGGTAAACGATCGTACAACAGCCGAGCCGCCAGTCCTGCCCCTCCGAGATAACGACCGCACAAAGTCTCATCTAACTGCAAGGAACTAATATTGCCTGTGGAGAGGTTGACTTCCCCTATTTTCCCGATCCAACCAGTCAATCCCATCTACCCTATTCTCCCTTATAGACTCTGCTTCGGGATTTCTTCTAAGAGTGTTTGCTTGCCATCTCTCTCTATTTGAAAAGACCAACGCGAAAGGTCCAAAGTGAGAAACAGTTGGAAGTGATCAGCACGGTAAGCACTCTTGGAAAGTTCGATTATCTCGCCGCTGTCTAGGTAAGTCTTGCGCTCCAAGATTAGAACAGGTGTAACACCAGGGAGTTGCAGGTATTCCATCTCTCGTGCACTGCTCAATCCGGCCTTGATGACCTGTTCCGCCCTTATGGGGCGCAAGCCGTATTCATCGTGGACAATTTCCAGCGGTGCTTTGGCAAGAAGGTCATGGTTCAGAAAGCCAGGGCATAGGCGGTGGGGGATATAAACGGTTTGAAAAGCAATGGGTTCCCCCCGCACCGAGCGTAATCGCTCGAGTACAATCAATTCTTCGGCACGAGTGAGTCCAAGGGCCACCATTAGATCAGCAGTAGCCTGTATCAACTTCGCGTTAATGATGGAGGAGGAGAGAGTACCACGCACTGGGCTTGTCTCCTCACTGTAACCCGTGAGAGTGAAAGAGAGTTCCAATCTAGGATTTGATTCAGCGACAAAAATCCCTTTGCCCGGTTGCGTGTACACGAGGCCTTCCTGGGCAAGAATATTGATGGCCTGACGTACCGTCATGCGACTGATGCCAAACTCTTTGCATAACTCCCGTTCGGAGGGAAGTTTATCATGGGGACGGAGTTTGCCGTGGGCGATACGCGATGCTATCACAGTTTTGAGTTGCAGATACAAGGGCACCGGGCCATTTGGCTTTAGGCTCATACAACCTCCCCGTAGTGATCCGCACTCTCGCTGACTTTCAAGTAATAACTGGTATATACCAGTACATACCAATTATAGCACTACTTCGGTCCCTTGTCAAGTATCCGCATAGTGAATGATAGGTGTATATTATGTAAATCCAAAAATCCGCGGACTTGCATCCTCTTCCACACCGGTCGTTAACTCTGTTTGGCCAGAGACTTCCTGAAATACCACAGCAAGACTGCCACCACTTGACTGCCGCCCGGAGCAAAATAAAAACCCGCACGATCTCCAGGGACTTGGTGCTTTCCAAAATGCCAGCATCTCATTATAATGAAAATGGACTATCTGCTGAAGGGAGAAACCGCACGTGAGCCGGGTAATGGATTACTACATTCCCCCACAAACGCCAATCTCGCTCCCTGCAATCAGCCTGCACAGTCTAGATCATCTGCCAACAGCCGAGTTGGCCCGCGCCTGTATCGCGTCTTACACCCGTGAGGGTGATCTTGTGCTGGATCCATTCTCCCGGTCGAGTGCGATATTATGTGAAGCGATTTCCCAGAAGCGCCGGGGCATTGCCATCAGTTTCAACCCACTGGATGCTCTATTGACAAGTATTCATTTCGTGAGGTGGACTGCTCCAGAACGGGATGCAGCACTGACACGCATTGGCGATGTGCCCAAACACGACCGTTCCCTGCGCGATCATCTCACCAATCTTTATCGCTCCCAATGTGCACAGTGTGGGGCAGAGGTCGTCGCTGATTATTTTGTCTGGGATCGGGATTCCAATACACTGATCAGCGTTCACTACGCTTGCCCCCACTGTGGGCCAAATCAGTCTGCCCCGGCGACCTCTTTCGACTTGCACGTCGCTAATGAGGTGGATCTGCATGGTTTGCATTACCACTATGTCTTGGAGCGGCTGGCTCCAACGGACGAGACTGAACATAAACAGGCCGAGTGGTTACTCGGGCTTTACACGGCACGCAATTTGTACGCGCTCGCCAACCTGGCCATGAAGGTAGAGGGGTTGTTTGTGGATTCGCCTTCCCTGCCAGCCCTGCAATACGCGTTGCTCTACGCTTTAGCAACGGGTGGCAAATGGAACCCGCCACCAGAAGAGGCCAAACCGGGCTTACCTCTCCGCCTTCATCCCCCTAAGCGCTTTGCAGAATACAATGTCTGGCAACTCTTTGAGCGATTTGGCCGCGGGTTGATATTAGATGGCATACCCAGCGCCCGACTGGCAGATTCACCAAGTGCTCTTATCTCGTCAGATCTTTTCACACACCCTTGGGGGGATGAACGTCCCAATGTCTTTGCAGGGAATATGACCGTCCGCCGATTGGCAGAGACTTTGCCGCCAGCGAGTGTAAGCCTCATCCTGACGAATCCACCCCAGCCAGATCCTGTAGGCTGGCCGCTCTCTTTCCTCTGGAGTGCATGGATATATGGACGCAAAGCAGCGTCCAACCTTCGCCCTATTAGCACACAGCGACTCCGGGACTGGACATGGTTCACCCAAGCCCTACACGCGAGTTTCGAGAACTTACGCCAACTGCTCCGCCCTGATGGCGTGCTTGTATTGGCCTTCAGTGCCAATCTCCTGGCAGTATCGGAGGCTGTGCTCCTCGCTGCTGCTGGGGCATCACTGAGCCTGCGCGGGTTCAATTACCACCCAAATGAACCAACTGTTCCCCGCAAACCATGGTCGGGCACGCCGGGCTGCTATACGCTCACCTTTGTACCGGCAACAAAGCGTTCCAGTGCTCCTCAGGAGGCTAACCGCTTAGGGTTGCAAGTGCGAAAACGGGCTCTTTCAGCCGCGCGGGAAATCCTATGCCAGCGTGGGGAGCCCGCGGTATTCAATTGGTTGCACAATGCTGCATGGAATAATTTGTTCGAAGCAGGATTACTCAGCGATATCTGGCAAGTTAAAACGCTGGAGACACCTCCACGTCTATTTCTCCGCCAGCGAGTCCGGGCGGCATTGGAGCGAGGACTGAAACACCATTTAATACAAATTCCAACCGAAGAAGGGGCCGAAACGTGCACATGGTGGTTACAAAAGCCTCCTCCACAATGGCAATTGCTGTCAGATCGAGTAGAAGAGGCGGTATTGGAGGTGCTAACGTCGGCCAGGGACCGCACTGACTGGGGCGTTAGGGCTGCGATTTACTCTCGCTTCCCCGGGCTACTTACGCCAGAACCCGAACTGGTGCAAGTCTGCCTGACTTCTTACGGGCAACAAGGGGAAGATGGCAAATGGCAACTCTGCGCTGATGATGAACCATCCGCTCGCCAAGCACAATTTGAAGGGGCCCTGCGAGCGTTAGAGCAGGCTGCGCAGGACTTGGGTTTCCACGTCTGGTTTTCTCCCGTGCTGCAGAGGGACAGCCCGAGCCTCAAAGATTTGGAGTTATCTGGCATCGAGGGCTTGGATGTAGCATGGTATCGGGGAAATGCAGTGGAATTTGGTTTTCTCATCCAGGACACAGCCCAAGTGATCCGTGCGCTCACAATCACGCCCCAAGTAAACAAGCGTTTCTGGGTAATTCCGGAGCGAAGAATCGGCCTGCTTGGCTATAAAATGCGTCGTTTGCCATCATTTTCGAAAGCACTGATGGCTGCAGGATGGACCGTTGTCCGATTTGAATGGTTAGTGGGCTGGGCGGCAAGTGGATTCCCCGTTGAGAGTTGGGACCGACTTATGGGAACCGGCGAGCCGAAGGTGGGCCGGGCACAAAAAGCCTTGCTCTGATCCGTCAGAGTTCGATTTTTGGACAAATCCTATGAATTCGGCTACAATTTATAGTAGAGTATTGGCGATAGTGTGCTGAGCGGTTCGGAGGATAGAGAGAACAGGAGATTAGGCAGAGAGGGTCAAAGAGCATGTCTGCACTGAACGATTTATATGCAGAAATAGCGGCCTGCCAGAAATGCGGATTGGCTAAGGGGCGTACACACACGGTGCCCGGAGAGGGGCCGAAAAACGCCACGTTGATGTTCATCGGCGAGGCACCTGGCTTCCACGAAGATCGACAAGGGCGTCCGTTTGTTGGCGCCGCGGGGGAGTTCTTGGAAGAACTACTCTCCTCCATTGGGTTGCGCCGAGAAGAAGTGTATATCTGCAACGTTATCAAATGTCGGCCTCCCAACAACCGTGATCCTTTATTCACTGAGATCGAGGCATGTCGCCCCTATCTGGACCGACAAATCGAACTAATAAATCCACGGGTTATCATCACGCTGGGCCGCTTTTCCATGGCTAGATTTTTCCCCCAAAGCAACATTTCGAAAATCCACGGTCAGCCCAAGAAAGTTGGAAACAGGGTCATCATTCCTGTATATCACCCAGCCGCTGCCTTGCACCAATCACGCTATAAAGCAGATATCGAGCGCGATTTCCTTAAGATACCGCAGATCATCCAGGATTTAGATGCAGTGGATGAAAGCACCGCTCAGGAGAAACCAGAACAATTGAGCCTATTCTGATATTATGTTAGGCGTTATCAGCTTTCTTTTTGACAGGCGTGAGTGAGGAGGTTCGCCTTTGCATAAAGACAAGGTACGGATCATCCCCTTGGGTGGCGTAGGCCAGATCGGAAAGAACATGACGGTTATTGAATACGAGGACCAGTTGCTCGTCATAGACGCGGGGGTGATGTTCCCAGAAAATGAGATGCTCGGGGTGGACATCGTCATACCTGACATGACTTATGTTATAGAGCGCAAGGACAAGGTCCGGGCTATCATCCTCACCCATGGACACGAGGACCACATTGGCGCTTTGCCTTATCTCGTCGAACATGTGAAGGCCCCGATGTATGCCACACGATTGACTCAAGGGCTCGCGGAAGTGAAGTTGCGCGAACATCACGTGCGTGACGCGGAATTCCACGTGGTGAGCCCAGATGATGTACTGGCATTGAAACCTTTTCGCATCGAATTCTTTCACGTTAGTCACAGCATACCAGATGGCGTTGGATTAGCAATCCGCACCCCAGTGGGCCTGATTGTACACTCGGGCGACTTCAAATTCGACCATAGCCCGGTGGATGGCCGCTTAACCGATTTCGCCAAACTGGCAGACTTAGGGCGGCGAGGGACGCTCGTGTTGTTGTCGGATAGCACCAATGCTGAAACGCCCGGCTACACACCTTCTGAGCGAGAGATCGCAAGGACCTTTGACGACATCTTCAACCGAGCCAAGGGGCGCGTGATTGTTGCTACTTTTGCTTCTAACATTTCCCGCATACAACAGGTCTTGGATACAGCGCGAAGGTATAACCGGCGCGTTGCTGTGGTGGGCCGCAGCATGGTGAACAACGTTCGCATTGCAGAGGAATTGGGGTATCTAAAAGCGCCCAACGGTGTACTCGTAAACGTCGAGGAGGTCAACCGTTTGCCACCTCGTCAGGCGGCAGTAGTATGCACTGGGAGCCAGGGCGAGCCCACATCAGCGCTGGTGCGAATGTCAATGAACACCTTCCCAGCGGTCAACTTGGTGCCTGGGGATACTGTGGTAGTCTCAGCCACTCCAATCCCTGGCAACGAGGAATTGATCAACCGCACGCTGAACAATCTTTTCCGCCTCGGAGCAAATGTGTATTACGACGAGTTACTGGATGTGCATGTATCCGGCCATGCCAGCCAGGAAGAGCTCAAGATGATGATCAGTCTAGTGCGGCCGCGATACTTTGTTCCCATTCATGGCGAATACCGTCATTTGGTGTTACACGCGCAATTGGCTGAACAAGTGGGCATAAGCCCTGATCATATCTTTATCTTGGAGTGTGGTGATGTCTTAGAGGTCAGCCCCGACGAAGCGAAGATAACAGGCCGCGTCTCAGAAGAGCAGGTGTTAGTGGATGGCCTGGGGGTAGGGGATGTCGGCCGCACCGTGCTTGAAGACCGGCGGATATTATCAAGGAACGGCTTCATCGTGGCAGTTGTGGCTATAGCAAAGGATAGTGGGCGTATAGTATCGGGCCCCGAGATTATTTCGCGCGGCTTCGTTTACATACCCGAAGCGGAAGACCTGTTGGCGGGGGCCAAAGCGTTGGTCGAGCAGGCTGTGGCCAAGGGTGGGGGCGCCGATGCTATCGGCCAGCGCGTGAGAGAGTGGCTGTCCAAATATGCATATGAGGAAATTAAGCGCCGCCCTATTGTTATTCCAGTTGTGATGGAAGTGTAATCGTGGCCAGAAGAAAAGGCAAGAAGCCGGGCTTGCTGGATATATCACCGAAAATATGGGCCGAGACTGCGGGTATCGTCTTGCTGGCCGTCGCCGCTGTCACCATTCTGAGCCTACTGTCTCTCACCCGAGGCACACTAACAGAAAGGTGGCTACATTTGCTCGAGCAGAGTTTCGGCTTGGGTGCGTATTTGGTTCCTTTTGGGGCCGGCGCGCTGGGCTTCTGGCTTTTTCTGCGCGGGTTTGAACGACAACCTGCGATACCCAAACAGCGAGCATTTGGTGTGATCCTGTTGTTTGTGGCTAGCCTGGCTTTGATCCATCTCCTATCGTTCCCCTCGGATCCTGCTAAATTAGCAGCGGAAGGCGGTGGTGGCGGCTACTTAGGTTGGTTCGTAAGTGAGACCTTGGTAGATGCGGTGGGAGGCATTGGCGCAAGCCTGGTCCTCCTCCTTCTCGCGAGCACGGGCGTGATCCTGTGTCTCGGTGTCTCCACTCTCACTGTGGGCGTCGCATTGAGGGGTGCCTGGGCTCAGTTGACGAATTGGTGGCATCTCGCTCAAGACAGGTTTTCCCGTGCATCCCAGCCACCCCGAGATGATAGCGTTGCTGCACGGGTAGCAAGAATCAGCGAAAGGAGAGCCCCTGAACCAGGCACAGAGGGCGTAGTGACCGAAGCCCGGGCTGTGCCTCCAGTGACCGATGAGACCCAGGAGAGCATGCGAGGGCTGCTCTTTCCCCGCATCATCGGCGGCCCCCCAGAATGGCATTTGCCTGCTATTGAGGAGATCTTCGAAGAAAGTGTTGAACACGAACTAAGCCAAGCGGAGATACGTTTCAAGGTCCGGGTTATCGAAGAAACGTTAGCCAGTTTCGGCGTACCCGCCAAGGTAGTAGAAGTCAACCAAGGGCCTACGGTGACTCAATTTGGGGTTGAGCCAGGCTTTGTGGAACGACGAGACCGCCAAGGGAAGATACAGAAAGTCAAGGTGAAGGTCAACCGCATCAGTGCTTTGTCTAAGGATTTATCGCTGGCATTGGCGGCTGCACCCATTCGTATCGAGGCGCCTGTCCCGGGCCGTTCTATAATCGGTATCGAAGTTCCGAACACGGATGTCTCATTGGTTTCTCTGCGGAGTGTGATAGAGTCCGAGGCCTTTCGGAAGATTGACTCCAAACTGCGTATCGCCCTTGGGCAGGATGTAGCCGGCCAGCCAGTGGCCGCCGATCTAGGCCAAATGCCCCACTTGCTGATCGCCGGGGCGACAGGGTCCGGGAAATCAGTTTGCATCAATTCTATCATCGCTTGCCTGCTCGCCCACAACACCCCCGACGACCTACGCATGATCATGATAGATCCCAAAATGGTCGAACTTACAAATTTCAACGGGATCCCTCATCTGTTAGCGCCTGTCGTGGTGGAAATCGAGCGGGTCGTCTCCATGCTCAAGTGGGCGACGCAAGAGATGGATCGGCGCTATAGACTCTTCTCGCGCCGCGGGGTTCGTAACATCGAGATGTACAATCAAGTGATCAACGATCAAGGCGGGGAGAAGTTGCCTTACATCGTCATTTTTATTGACGAGTTGGCTGATCTCATGATGGTAGCGCCCGATGAGGTAGAACGATCGGTGTGTCGCATCGCTCAACTGGCGCGAGCCACCGGCATCCACCTCGTTATGGCCACACAACGCCCCTCAGTGGATGTGGTCACAGGACTGATCAAGGCAAACTTTCCGTCGCGTATCAGTTTCGCGGTCACCTCACAGGTGGATTCGCGGGTTGTGCTCGATGCACCAGGCGCGGAGAAACTTCTGGGGCGGGGCGACATGCTCTACATGCCATCTGACTCCAGTAAACTGCTCCGTCTTCAGGGATGCTTCGTCTCTGATACCGAATTAGAGCGCTTGGTACAGTTCTGGAGAGGGTTCCGCACCGCTCCGACCATACCGGAAGGCACGCCTCTCGTTCAACAACCCTTGTGGGAAGAGGTCGTGGCCAGAGAGAAAGAACTCGCCGAGACCGACGAACTGTTGGATGAGGCAATCAAAATCGTTCGCGAGCAGAAGCGGGCTTCCATCTCCCTCCTGCAGCGCCGGTTGCGCATTGGCTACTCCCGGGCAGCGCGATTGATTGACATCATGGAGGAACGCGGCATCATCGGGCCATCGGAAGGGGGCAGCCAACCCAGGGAAGTACTGCCACCGAATACGAACCACCAGTGGGAAGATGAGACGCATCAGGAAACAGAGTACCGCTGATCGTACGATGGACAGAGCCCCAAAAACGACTTGAGACCCCCATGATGGAGTTATTAGAACACAGCGCCCGGGCACTGGGGTTGCGGCTAACCAGGGGACACTTGACGTTATTTCAGACTTATTATGAAGAACTTATAGCCTGGAACCGCAAACTGAAACTGACCACCATCACGGACTATCCAGATGTTCAACTAAAACACTTTCTGGACTCATTGACCTGCCTTTTGGCATTGCCAGTGGATGACGGCAAGGCTGCTTTGCCAGACACTGTCCCTTTAAGTGGACGCGTATGTCCCCTCCTCTGTGCGGATGTGGGCAGCGGTGCAGGATTCCCAGGCCTTCCGCTGAAAATATTGCGGCCCGAACTGCGTATGGCATTAGTTGAATCTTCGCGTAAGAAAGCGGCGTTCTTGAGCCACGTGGTGCAGGCATTAGGGTTGCAGGATGTAGAGGTATTGCCGCGGCGGGCAGAAGAAGTGGGCCAGGATATCCATCATCGCGAGCGCTATGATGTGACACTGGCACGTGCCGTGGCGGATTTGGCTGTGCTCGCAGAGTATTGCCTACCTCTATGTCGCGTGGGTGGGCGTTTCATAGCGCAAAAAGGGATCGAGATCGCCGCTGAAGTCGCCAATGCCGAAACAGCGGTTTCCACATTGGGAGGCCGAATCAAAGAGGTGAAAGAAATTCACATCGAAGGGTTGACCCCACGCACTTTAGTGGTAATAGAAAAAGTCGCGCCCTGTCCAGCCCAGTACCCTCGACGCCCAGGGATACCAGAAAAACGGCCTCTTGGTTAGGCAACTTCCTTGCAGTAACGCCTTTGGGCTCTCATTCTATGGAAGAGAGAGGGGCCGCAACCGTCCTCCACACACTTGTAGAAGAGAAGCATTCCTCAGGAACTGGGGGCTGTAAGGAGCCAAGTCTGTGGTCGTCATAATGACTTGCTGAGCCTGGTTTATCGTGTTCATCAAATAACCACGCCGCGTTGCATCTAGTTCGGAGATCACGTCATCCAACAAGAGAACGGGCATTTCGCCCCTCATCAGATGCATGAACCTGACCTCGGCCAGCTTGAAGGAGAGGGTCACGGTACGTTGTTGCCCCCTTGATCCAAAAACTTTCATATCCACCCCGTTCACCAAGAAACGCAGATCATCGCGGTGCGGGCCCACTAACGAGACCCCTCGCGCAATTTCCTGCTCACGGACGGACAGTAGATGCGTGGTGAATTGGTCAGCAATCGCGTGGGCAACAGCATCTAGTTCCGACCACTCGATCAGGCCCAAATCCTGGTTTAAGAGTGGGATCTGATATCCAGCATGGGCCGGCTCCAGGCGGGGCACGCTGCAAAGGTACTCTAAACGCAAATGTTCACCCGCACCCGTAAGGGCAGAGTGTACCTCTGTTACTAACGTGTTCAGATGTTGAACGGCCTGTTCCCGCCGCGCAATGATCACGCTCCCGTACCGCACCAGATTCTGATCCCAGAACTCCAGTTCATCTCGGCCTGCTCGTCCGTCACGTATCAGTCGAAGGAGAACGTTACGCTGTGAGACCACGCGGGTGTAACGTCGCAGATACCGATAGTAGGCTGGGTCAATCTGAGAGAGGGCATCATCCAGACAATGGCGTCGCAGGCTGGCTGTGCCGCCAACTAGATCAATATCCTCCGGCATAAAAAGCACAGCATTCAATTGTCCCAGTATATCAGCCGCTCGTTTGTTAGCGCCGTTTAGGCGAACTCGTTTCCGCAGCACCATGCGCTGGGGCTCGGCATCGTTCGCCTCTTTCGCAATGGCAATTTCAATCTTGTTCATCATGCCGGCGCGTTGCACTTCAGCCACTAAGCGCGAGTAAGGCAAATCTTCTTCATCGGCCAACCAGTTGATCAGCAGACGATCTGATGAGGTGCGCGGCGAGCGAGTGGTGGCCAGGTAGTAAATAGCCTCGAGGAGATTGGTCTTGCCCTGAGCATTATCTCCTTGGAGCACGGTTACTTCGCTGGTCAGATCCAGTTCCAGACGCACAAAATTCCGAAAATTGGTGAGCGACAGATGTTTAATGAACACGCTTGAGCCCTCAAAATAGGGCTATGGCAACGCCCTCATGCCACAGCCCTCAAACACAGCCGAGTTCACTCTGAGACGTGGAAGGTCATGCCTCTAACGAGCGATGTGCATAGGCATAATCACGTGAATGAAATCTTCTGAGTCAACGGGTTTGATCACACCGGGACTGGAAGCCGTGGTGGTTTCTAAGACGACCTGTGGGCTGGAGAGGACGCTCAGCACATCTATTAGGTACTTCGCATTGAAAGCGATCTCGATTGGTTCCCCTTCAACGCTGGCCTCGATCTCACCCACATTGTCGCCCAATTCAGCGGATGTAGCGGCGACGGCCATACTACCAGGCGTCAGATTGTTACCCGGTGTGATGCTCAAACGGACGATGTTAGCCGCATCACGGGCAAAGAAGAAAGCGATGCGCACCGCCTTGAGGAACTCATTGGTATCCACAATTGTGCGGGTAGTATAGCTCTTGGGGATTATCTGCTTGTAGTCAGGGAACGTGCCTTCAATAAGTTGAGAGACCAGATCGATGTTAGTCAGGCTGAAAAATACTTGATTGCGGCCCTGAGCAATAGTTGCTTTAATCGCATTCTCTTCTTCAGTGCTCACGCGGGCCAGTTCTTGCAGTGCACGGGCTGGGATGATAGCCGTAGCGGGCCTTTCGACGGGCTTTTCCAGTCGAGTGGTGCGAACTGAGAGCCGATACCCATCCGCCGCAGCCAGGGTGAGGGTGGAGCCAGACAATTCGGCTAGCACGCCCGTAAGTACAGGACGGCTTTCGTCCACGGCTGCTGCAAACGCTACCTGGTTAATGATCTCACGGGCCTGCTCAGGCGACAAAGTGATTGTATTGTCCTCAGTGAAAACCAAAATTAGCGGAAATTCTTGCGCATCAATGCCCTTGATGTTGGCTTCGTATCGCGCGCACTTGATATTCAAGGTCTGGGTTCGAGTGATCAACTCAAGCCGAATCGGCTCGGGGGGCAGAGAGTTCACCAGGTCAATAAACAGGCGTGCCGGGACGGTCACTGCACCATCCTCCTCGACCTGGGCCCCTATCCAGCAATTGATGCCGACCTCCAGGTTGGTAGCAGAGAGTTTAAGCCGCGACTCATCTGTCGCCAGGAGGACGTTTGATAAAACCGGTAGGGTGCTTCGCGTGGCCACGGCGCGGCCGACGATAGCAAGTCCTCTGGCCAAATTCTCTTGCAGACAGGAAAGTTTCATCGACTGACCTCCTCAGGCATGTTAGCACCAATAGTATACAACAAATTTTATTTTGCTCCCAAAGAGGACGGTTAGTCCAATGGGGTTTTGAAATCAAAAAGGCTGTCTTGTGCAGCCCAGCGGCGGTTACATCCACCACACTCCAGGTAGTTCTCTTTGAGGTGTAGATGTATACTTCGGCACAATGGGCAACGAAAGATAGGGTCGCAGGCCAGACCGGAGCCAGACTTTTGGGCCTTTGCTTGCAGAAAGATACTGGGGGAGAGTTGTAACCCGGCAGTCGGGCCCTGCAGCAAACCATCCAATGCGGCCAACACACGCGCCGGAACGAAACGTTTGAGCGCCCCGACACGAAAGGTGGACACAGCGAGACGACGTTGAATCGAAAACCCTGCCTTGTCCATTTCTGCCTCCACGTAGGCCGGATGAAAGTCGAAGTGCAGGGGAGCAAATTCGAGGGGCTCGCGGGAGAAAGGACTGGGACCGTGCCGCAGAAGATAGCGAAGTATTGCTTTGAGATGGCGTTTGTTAGCGTACTCGAGCACAAATGTGCCCCCAGGCCCGACGACCGTCTCGATGCTGCGTAAGGCGGCTGGCACATCAGACTGATGGTGGAGAACCCGCACCATCACAACGGTATCAAAGGCGTTTTCCGCGAAAGGCATTTCATACAAACTGGCAATCACATATGTGAAGCGGCCTGTGCCTAAACGCGAGCGTGCCTCTTCGAGCAACGAGCGAGAGTAGTCTAGGAGGTATACTCGATCGTAATGTTTGTATAGATCCGTTAGGCGGCCGAACCCCGCGCCGATATCCAAAATGCGTTTACTCGAGGGTGGGAGTAGTTTGCGCAGAGCCACGCGCTCGACCAGGTCTTCATATTCGCGCCTACCATGCTCCCAGAACGAAGTGCGGTAGTCACTGCCCTCATAATCTAAGAAACGGGGTGGGATTTGATCGCCAGATACACTGTCCAAAAAGCGCCTCCCTCACACTGTTTTGCCTTGGCCACGTGAGCGTTTCACGTGAAACATTTCCGGCAGCTCCCATTTGACGGGCTATGGAGCATAAGGTAGAATCACCTCCATCCATCTCCGATGGATAGGAGAAGGCCCATGACCCGTATTATCTTAGTCCGTCACGGCCAAACTGAGTGGAACCGCGAAGAGCGTTTCCGCGGCCAAGAAGACATACCTCTTAACGAAACAGGACGTCAACAGGCTCGCCGCGTGGCCTACCGATTGAAGAACGATCCCATAACTGCCATATATGCCAGCCCGCTGCGCCGTTCTATCCAGACGGCAGAGATTATCGCTGCCAGTCGGGATCTCGATGTGCAAATAGACGATGCTTTTCTAGATATCCATTACGGGACCTGGGCAGGTCTCTCACCAGCAGAAGTAGCCGCGCGTGATGCAGAGATGTATCGTTTGTGGCTCACAGCACCCCATTTGGCCCATCCACCAAAGGGGGAATGCCTGGAAGACGTGAGAGCGCGCGTCCTTCGAGGCATCGAGCGCATCGTGCTCCGCTACCCTCGGGCCACCGTTGTGGTAGTTGGACACCAGGTAGTAAACAAGGTGCTCCTCTGCGCTGTTCTTGGCCTAGACGGCAGCGCTTTCTGGCGCATCCGTCAAGACAATGCCTGTATTAATATCTTTATCGTTGAAAATAGCACTTACGAAGTGGTTTGCCTCAACGATACGTGTCATCTCCAGGAAAAATTGTAGAACCAATCTGCCCAAAGGTCAATTGGACAAATACGGAGAATTGTGTATCATATTAGCACCAGAATTTTTGTAGGAGGTCCTCACGATTGGCAAACACAAGATCGGCTCTGAAGAAGATGCGTAGTTCCCGGCGTAAGGCGGAGCGCAACCGACGTGTGCGTTCCACTGCCCGTACTTATATCAAGAAAGCCCGTTTACTGATGGATCAAGGCAACCTTGAGGAGGCCCGCGTTGCTGTGAACCAAGCCGTCCGGGCATTGGACAAAGCGGCGGAGAAGGGCATCATTCATCGCAACAACGCTGCTCGACGCAAATCACGCTTGATGCAGCGCCTGAACAAGGCGCTTGCAGCAGCTTCATCGGTCGGATAGTTTCCTCTCATCTATTTATATTATATATTCCATTTCGCATCGCTTTTTCTGTAAGCGATGCATTTGATTTTCTAAAGGCGCAACACTTTGGGCTGAGGCTACGTGTATAAGCCTACCGCGTATTCCATTTCACATCAGATCTTTTGGTGAACGAAGCCAGGGACTAGAAATCTATACGGAGGCCCTTCCTCCCTCTCAAGCAGCGGCTGGCTCCCTTTTCAGAGGGAGCGCTATGAAGTTATCTGGAGTTTTCATCATCTCGTCCAGATACCGCCCCTGCTCTTTCAACTGAAGAACCTCGAGTGCACATTTCATTTGACAGGGCACGAAAGCCGAGGGTATAATTTTGTAAATTCGCCAATTGGGAGAATTTAAGAATGCCAAAAAGAACCTGGCAACCTCGCAAGTTGCGTCGCCAGCGTGTGCATGGTTTTCGGTCTCGCATGCGTACCCGCAGTGGACGCAATGTCCTGAAGGCCCGTCGACTCAAGGGCCGCAAAAGAGTCGCTCTTTGATGAGCGCCTTAGGACTATGGGCACGCGAAATTGGAAAAACGATACCGCCTGTTACGGAACAGTGACTTCCAGCGTGTGCGAAGCAAAGGACGTCTTTGGTTCCATGATTTGGTCGTCCTTTATGTTTATCCTAACGGTTTGCAGCACAGTCGGTTTGGTTTCTCCGTCAGTAAGCGCATCGGGAAAGCAGTTCTGCGCAATAGGCTCAAACGCTGCATGCGTGAGGCAATCCGCCACGCTATGAGGCACATCCCAGGCGGTTGGGACATGGTATTCGTCGCCCGAGGACCGATAAGGGACGCTGATTTCCAGCAGATCGAACTGGCCATACACGCTCTCTTGCGACGCTCAGAACTCTGGGTCGAGCCTATAGGTGGTGAAAAAAACAAATAATGGCACGCGTGGTCCTTAGTTTAATTAGGCTCTATCAAAGGGCCGTATCACCAGTATTACCAACCGTTTGCCGCTTTGAGCCATCGTGCTCGCAGTACGGCTACGAGGCCATTGAGAGATATGGCCTGCTAAAGGGCGGCTGGATGGCTATTAAGCGCTTAGCGCGCTGTCACCCGTTACATCCGGGTGGATACGACCCAGTGCCCTAAGCAAATTTACATAATCAGTGAGTTTGAATAACGAAGGGAACGGAGGCTCTCTTTTGACAAAAGGCACAAGAACCGCTTTTTCCATAATAGTGTTTGGGCTCTTGATTGTATTGCTCATCAGTTGTAGTGGGCCGGTAGTCGTCCCTGGTTGGTCAGGTGTTACTTTCTCCGGTTCGGTAGTGTATTTCGCTGCTCCTAAAGGAAAAATCTACGCTGTAGATAGCACCTCTGGTGCCCAGCGCTGGGTCTATCCCGCGTCGGGGGATAAGAGCCTCGGCTCGCTCTACGGGCCACCCGCAGTGAACAATTCTACCGTCTATGTCGGTTCCTCCGATCACAAGTTGTACGCCATTGATGCTGCTACAGGTATGGAGCGATGGTCTTATAGCACCGGAGGACCTATTTACGGCGGGGTAGCAGTGACAGACAACGCCGCCTACGTAGGCTCCAACGATAAAAAGGTGTATGCGGTGAATGCCGGGGATGGCACAATGCTATGGACGTTTGAGACGCAGGGCGGAGTGTGGGCCACCCCTGTGGTAACGAACGAGCGAGTCTATGTGGGCTCACTGGACCACCACTTATATTGTTTGGACGCACAGAATGGTCGGGAAATCTGGCGTTTCCAAGCCGGCGGCGCAATTCCTGGCCCCGCAACGTTAGTAGAAGGTATCCTCTACTTCGGCGCACTGGACTCCAAAGTATATGCATTGGATGCCGTTACCGGCGTTGAACGCTGGCACTTCAGCGCGGGCCACTGGGTCTGGGGGCCGCCGCTCGTGCTAGGCGATACGGTTTATGTGTCTGCCATGGACAACAGAGTTTACGCAGTAAATGCTCTCACAGGCGAGAAACGATGGGATATTGGCATCGAGGGTTATTTGCGAGCCAGTCCCGTCACTGGGAGTGACGTTCTCTTCGTCGTAACAGAGCAGGGAACAGTCTATGCTCTTGACCCCTCCTCTGGGCAGCAACGGTGGAGCGTTGCCACTGGGGCCCAGGTGATGAGTGCGCCTGTGTGTGCTGAAGGCGCTTTGTATATCTCTTCGATGAAGGACATGCTTTTCTGCCTGAGTGTAGCAGATGGCACTCAACGCTGGGTCTTTAAGCCCTAAATTTCCGTTTGGGAGGTAATTCCGCTTGACTGAACTCTGGAATCTTGTCATTTTCAATCCAATGCTCAATGGCCTGCTCTTCCTGTACAACCTGTTGGGGCATAATTTCGCCATCAGCATCGTGGTCTTCACCATACTGGTGCGTGTTTTGATGTTACCCCTCACTTTGAGTCAGCAGCGTTCCGCACAGGCTAGCCAAGAGCTCCAGCCCAAGCTCCAAGAACTGCAAAAAAAATACAAGAACGATCGGGAAAAACTCAACGAAGAGACGATGAAATTGTATCGCGAGCATGGGGTCAATCCGTTAGGCTGTGTTTTGCCTATGCTCATTCAACTTCCCATCTGGATAGGGCTCTACCAATCGATTATCCATGCTCTATCTGAGAATCCGACTCAACTTGTGAACCTTGGCAAACACATCTACTCAACTTTCCCGATTCTCTCATCATTAGTGCCGCTGAACAGCCGTTTTCTCTGGCTCGATCTGGCGCGACCCGACCCATTTCTGATTCTCCCCATCCTGGTCATGGTTACGATGTGGATCCAGCAGAAGATGGCAACACCGCCCACGCCAGATCCTCAACAAGCAGCCATGAATCAGTCTATGCAGTTCATGATGCCGCTGATGTTCGGGTTCATCACTTACCAATTAGCTTCAGGGTTGGGGCTTTATTTTGTGATTTCCAACATCGTCAGCATTGTACAACAGTATTTCGTATCCGGCTGGGGCGGACTTCTACCCACACCGGTTGCGGAGTCTGCACCGGGCAGAAAGGAAAAGCGTGGTCGAAAGAAGTAGTGTGGAGACGGGCGGCAGAACAGTTGAGGAAGCGATTCAGGCTGCTCTGAAAGAGCTGGGCGCTACACAAGACGAAGTGGTCATCGAGGTTCTTCGAGAGGGCAGCCGGGGCGTCCTCGGCATTGGGGCAGAGACTGCGTTAGTGCGCGTGACTCGCCGTGCCTCACTTAACGTGCTCCCTGCCGGTGGAGAGAAACCTGGGCAGACGGTCCCAGCGAGCGACGAGGAAATCGCGGCAATGGGTCAGGAGGTACTCAGCCGATTGTTGGACGCCATAGGCGTCCGCGCTCGCATCGAAACCACGTTGGGTGAGGTCACTCCTGCAGCCGGCGGCAGCCGCACTATAATCTTCAACGTCACCGGTGAGAATCTTGGCATTCTCATCGGGCGGCGAGGAGAAACGCTCCGTGACCTGCAATTTATCACCCGGCTCATTCTCAGCCGGCGGGCCCAACGCTGGCCAGACATTGTTGTGGACGTGGAACATTACAAAGCGCGCCGAGAACAGGCACTAACAGAGCTGGCAAAGCGCATGGCAGCCCGGGTGCAGACGAGTCGACAGCCACTGGCTTTGGAGCCCATGCCTCCCCACGAGCGTCGCATCATTCACCTGGCCCTACGCGATCACCCCAGTGTGACAACAGAAAGCACTGGAGAGGGTGAGAAGCGAAAAGTAGTCATATTACCTAAGCGATGAATGCCCGAACGAACAACAAGGGCATGATAGCGAAACACAAGGCCAGGGATATGAATTGCAAAGTTATGTCGAAATACTCCCTGGTTTTCCTTTTTCACATCGAAGACCAATCACATGGCCAGTCTTGATTTCTTGGTCGTTGGACATGTAACAATCGATCTTCTACCTGATGGCAGTACGACCGTTGGTGGGACGGCTACTTACGCTGCTCTCACTGCGAAAGGCTTGGGTTGCAAGACTGGTCTCATTACTAGTGCAGGGCCAGAGTTTGACTTTGAGCGAGTGGTCCCGGGTGTACAAGTGCACTGTATCCCCGCGGCTCGTACAACGACATTTGAGAATATCTACGATGCCAAGGGGGCACGGAAACAATGGATTCGCGGCGTGGCCCATCCGATCAGGATCAATGATCTATCCCCGGATTGGGCAACACCCTCAGTCGTTCTTTTTGGACCACTAGTAGATGAAATCGATCTCGATGTTATCGGGCAATTCCCTCACTCACTGACCGGGGTTACGCCACAAGGCTGGATGCGGGCCTGGGACGAGAATGGGTATGTGTACACGAGACCATGGGTTGGTGCAGAGAGGGTATTATCACAAGTGGATGTTCTTATGTTTAGTGAAGAGGATGTAGCCTACGACGAGGCACAGATACAGTCCTACACTAAACTGGCACGGTTGGCAGTAGTAACCCGTGGCGCCAATGGGGCCACGGTCTATCGTGGCAAGTGGATCTCACACTATCCCGCATATCAGGCTACGGTAGTCGACCCGACGGGCGCAGGCGATGTGTTTGCAGCGGCATTCCTGATTCGCCTGCACGAGACAGGAGATGTATCAGAGGCTGCTCGCTTTGCCAACTGCGCCGCTTCTTTCGCCATAGAAGGTTGGGGGACAAGCAATATTCCAACACGGGCGCAAGTGGAAGAGCGACTGAGGAAGGGGGCATTGCGAACCTGAGGGATCTTGTAGAATGAGCCGAGTATACGCATTTGCTAACCAAAAAGGCGGCGTGGGCAAAACGACGACTGCTGTAAACCTCGGAGCCTACATGGCGGCTAGTGGGCGGAAAGTATTACTCGTAGATGCTGATCCACAAGCAAACGCTACCAGCAGCCTGGGTATTGAAAAAATGACCCTCCGCCGCTCAATTTACGACGTGCTCATCCACGATTTGCCTATGGAAACCACTTTGACATTGACCAAACGCTTAGGGCTCGATCTGATCCCTTCATCTCCGGCGCTGGCGGGAGCAGAGGTAGAATTAGTCAGTCTCTTATCTCGCGAGCAACGCCTTCGACAGGCCCTTGCTCCCATGCGCGAAAAATACGATTACATACTCATTGATACACCCCCCAGCCTAGGCTTACTCACCGTAAATGCCTTGGCCGCTGCAGAGGGGGTCATTATACCTGTCCAGTGCGAATACCTGCCATTGGAGGGCCTCTCGCAGCTAATACAGACCATTGAGTTGGTGCAACGGAACCTAAACCCAACCTTAAGAGTGCAGGGGGTTCTGCTCACAATGTACGACTCCCGGACCAATTTATCCGAAGAAGTGGTTAACGAGGTGAGAAAATACTTCGGTAACTTGGTATATCGTACCATCATCCCGCGCAGTGTGCGCCTGAGCGAGGCGCCGAGCTATGGCGAATCTATCTTAAGTTACGCCCCTACCTCTGCCGGTGCATTGGCATATCAGACACTTTGCGCCGAGGTATTGGCACGGGCCGGGGACAGGATGGGGAGGTGAGATTCCGATGACATCGAGCAAACGGAGGGGTCTCGGCAAGGGGTTAGGTGCACTGATACCCGGTGCAGAGAGACCACCAGGGCTCATCGAGGTGCCTCTAGATGCGATTGTACCGAACCCACTTCAGCCGCGCCAATCTCAGGACTCTGAAGCGCTCCAGGAATTGGCTGACTCCATTCGGGAGCATGGTATTCTCCAACCTCTCATTGTAACAGCGCTGGCTGAGCCTGAGGGTGAAGCAGAATATCGTCTCATAGCAGGGGAACGGCGTTGGAGGGCAGCTCGGTTGGCAGGCTTAGACCGAGTGCCTGTTCTGGTCAAAGAGGCTTCGCCGGGTGAGACCTTGCAACTAGGACTCGTTGAAAACATCCAGCGTGCTGACCTGAATCCATTGGAGGAAGCGGCGGCTTATCAGCAACTCATTGATGAATTCGGATTGACACAAGAGATGGTGGCGGAACGCGTGGGCCGTAGTCGTGTCGCCGTTGCCAATGCATTGCGGCTCCTAAGGCTGCCGCAGAAGGTGAAGGCTGCGTTGGGTAGCGGCGAGATCAGCGAAGGACATGCTCGGGCACTTTTAGGATTAGAGGGAACGGAAGATCAAATCGAGGCTCTGGAGATCGTACTTAAGAGAGGCCTTTCCGTGCGCCAGACCGAAGAACTGGTACGACACTGGACCAAGAGAGATACATCCACGAAGGAAACATCCACATCTCTAGTTACGCCGGCACTAAGAGCACTAGAGGATCGTTTCCGCAGCGCGCTGGGAACGAAGGTGAACCTGATACGCGGTAAGCAGGGTGGGCGACTGATCATTCATTTCTATTCTGAGGAGGAACTACAAGCCTTGTACGATAAAATCGTAGGCGTAGAGTAGTCTTTGGCATTTTGGGCTTAAAGGAGTATAATATATTATGTTATTGAGCCCCTTATCTCGGGGCTCTGTTTGTGAAATCCACCTGTAGGACTGATACAGGAGATATAAACGATGCTGTTGGACGAATTGGCGTTGGTTGAAGAGCGCTACGAAGAATTGAATCGTCTGCTGGCCGATCCTTCCGTAATGGCTGACCCCAGCAAATTGCGGCTATATAGCCAGGAACAGGCTGGGCTACAAGAGTTGGTGAACAAGTATCGCGATTATAAAGCGGTACTCAATGAGCTGGACGCCACTCGTGCTATGTTGAGAGAGGAATCGTCTGACGAGTTACGCACTTTGATCGAGGAGGAAATCGCACAACTCGAGGATCGTGTTGCTAGGCTTGAGAAAGAACTAAAGCTTTTGCTTTTACCCGTAGATCCCCGTGACGAACGCAACGTTATCGTCGAAATCCGCGCTGGGACCGGCGGCGAGGAGGCAGCACTCTTTGCGGCGGATTTGTATCGGATGTACACGCGTTATGCTGAAAGACTTGGGTGGAAGACCGAGTTACTGAGCACCAACCGCACTGGTATCGGTGGGTTCAAAGAAGTGATCTTTGCAGTAAGAGGTAAGGGGGCTTATTCGCGTCTGAAGTATGAGAGTGGTGTGCACAGGGTGCAACGTGTCCCGATCACCGAGGCTAGTGGACGCATCCATACCTCTACTGCTACAGTGGCCGTGCTGCCAGAAGCCGACGAAGTAGAGGTAGCGATCAAGCCCGACGATTTGCGCATAGACGTATATCGGTCCTCTGGTCACGGTGGTCAAAGCGTGAATACGACCGACTCTGCGGTGCGCATCACTCACTTGCCTACGGGTATGGTAGTTACCTGCCAAGATGAACGCTCGCAACTCCAAAACAAGATGCGCGCTATGTCCATTTTACGCGCGCGCCTCTATGAAATGGAACAACGACGCCGCGACAGCGAGCTGGATGAAGCCCGTCGTTCCCAGGTTGGTACTGGTGAACGCAGTGAAAAGATACGCACATACAACTTTCCCCAAAATCGCGTTACAGATCATCGAATCAACAGAAGCATCTACCGCTTGGAGAGCGTTCTGGAAGGTGATCTGGATGAATTCATCGAAGAACTCGCGGCCCAGGAACAGGCCAGAAAGTTACAGCAGTCCGGTTTAGGTTGAGCAGAACGACATTATTCAATGGGAATTCTCTTCGGGATGTGAAAGAGGCGCTGAATTGGGCTAACGTGCGCCTTGCCTCTGCAAAGATCGAAGATAGTCGATTGGATGCCGAGGTACTCTTGGCACACGTGATGAGCACCACGCGCGCTTGGCTGGCGGCTCATCCAGAGAGTATGCTCTCGGTTTCGCAGAGGCAACATTTCATTGATTTGGTACTCCGTCGGACCTGCCATGAACCAGTCGCTTACCTGATAGGTTCTCGACCGTTCTACGGCCTGGACTTTTATGTGGATCAACGAGTGTTCATTCCGCGGCCAGAGACCGAGTTGCTAGTGGAAGTGGCCATTGCAGAAGGTAAGAAGCGGCTTCAAAACGGGCGATCTCTTGTGGCTGCTGATATTGGCACAGGCTGTGGGGCAATCGCTATTGCCTTCGCCCAATATGTCCCTGGCGCGGTTGTATACGCAACTGATATCTCCACTGACGCCCTAGAGGTGGCGATGATAAATGCCACCCGACTGGGGGCAGAGGGGATTCATTTCCTGGAGGGCGACTTGCTTACCCCGTTGCCAGAACTTATAGACTTGCTTTTAGCGAACCTACCATACATCGCTACCGATGAATTCCCATCCCTGCCTTCAGATGTACTTGACTATGAACCACGCTTGGCTCTCGATGGCGGTGCGGATGGCCTCAATCTAATACACCGTTTATTGGCTCAGTTTCCAGGGCATATCCGCAGTGGTGCAACCGCGCTACTGGAGATTGGGGCCGGGCAGGGACCAACGATAGTGGCATTAGCAAATGAGTACCTGCCAGGGGCTACCGTTATGTTGATGAAAGATTGCGCCAACTTGGATCGATTGGTGAGGATAGATTTACCGTGAAAACCGCGTATTACCAACTCCTCGCTCTCGATTTGGATGGGACCCTCGTAGGCGCAGACCTACTGATATCACCGCGTGTCAAAACGGCGTTGGCCGAGGCCATGCGACGCGGGGTACGTGTTACTTTGGCAACCGGGCGTATGCTCGGCGTGGCTGTTTCCTTTTCCCGCCAGCTGAATATCACCACGCCCCTAATCTGCTACCAGGGAGCACTTATTCAAACCGCCGAGGCAAATAAACCTCTCTTCCGGCAGGCTGTTCCTTTACCACTTGCTCGAGAAGTAGTGGAATTCGCTCGGCGGGTGAATTTACCAGTGGGGGCCCAGATAGATAACAGTTTCTACGTCGAGCGACTCAGGCCTGCAGACACCGCCTATATTCCTTCTGTGCCTATGGAAATCCAGTTTCTCAAAGTGGTGGATTTGATGGCCGACTTGCCGGGAGACCCGCTGAAACTCGTCATATTCAGCGATCCGGACACCATCGCATACTGGCTACCGCGCATGGTCGAGGAGTTCACCGGTCGTTTAAATGTCATGCGCTCTCACCCTCTGCTTCTGGAAGCAACTCATCCCAATGTTTCTAAGGGCCGTGCGTTAGCGTGGCTGGCGGCTTATCTAGGGATACCTCGAGAGCGGGTGATGGCGATCGGCGACAATGACAACGACGCAGATATGGTAGCGTGGGCTGGGTGGGGTGTAGCCATGGGGAATGCTACTCCGGCGGTGAAAGCGGCTGCCGATTTCGTTGCCCCACCGCTGGAGGAGGACGGGGCAGCTGTAGCAATCGAGCACTTCGTGCTCGGAAGGGAGGAAAGTTGAGCGCGGAAATTCTGCTGGCACACGCAGAAAACGCTATTGCCAAGGCTGCTGCAATCATCGTGCACGGTGGGCTGGTAGCCTTCCCGACCGATACTGTATATGGCGTAGGAACCCACGGGCTCTTGGCCCAAGCGGTGCATCGACTCTACACTGCAAAACTACGCCCACGGGACAAGGCGATCCCGCTTCTCCTGGCCGATGCCCAGGACATGGCTGTAGTGGGTCGTGATATACCACCGCTGGCCTGGCACTTGGCGGCACGTTTCTGGCCAGGAGCGCTCACGCTGGTGGTGCCCCGCTCACCGGATTTGCCGGACATCCTCTGCGCTGGGGGTGATACCGTGGCTGTGCGCGTGCCCGCCCATCCGGTAACATTGGCCTTAATTCGGGCTGTTGGCGCGCCTCTTGCCACCACGAGCGCGAATCTTTCGGGTCATCCTCCTGCGACAACAGCCGACGAGGTCCTGCAGGCTATCGGGGATCGAGTGGATCTTATTCTCGATGGGGGGATTTCGCCAGGCGGTGTGCCGTCCACTGTCCTTGACGTAACGATCACTCCCCCGCGTTTGCTTCGCGAAGGGGCGCTCTCGTTGGAAGAACTGCAAACTGCTTGGGAGAGAATGCTCTAGTCTTTCTTTACCTCAGATTCTGGCGGTTCCTTCGCGTTTGGACCTGCTTCCTCCCCTTTTAACGCTTTCTGGAACTCGCGGATGCTTTTGCCTAATGCCCCACCCAGTTCCGCGAGGCGGTTGGGGCCAAAGAGAATGATCACAATGACAAGGATGAGGAACCACTCTAACGGACCTATATTGCGCAGGAATTGCATATTACCTCCTCAGCGGACACTAAAGCGTCCTTAACACACAACACTTATATTTCCATTTTACTGCCAACCCCACGGGTAGATCAAACTCAAAGGGGAATGCCCAAATGAGACATTCCCCTTTCGCGCACTTTTGCTCAGATCAGCGTGAGGTTACGAGAACCAGAACGAAAATAACAGCGAACAACAGAATAACCAGCAAGAGCACGGTCAACACCGGGGCAAGAACGGCTACGAGTGCCTTTCCCATATCCATATCGTTTGCTATCGCTGTCGCTTTCACATAGATCACGAAACCCCATACCAATGCTACTAATCCAATGATCAGCCCCAAGCATGGGATGAAGCCAAGGGCGTTGAGCAGTCCGGGCACCCAGGCCAGTGCCGTGAGTCCGAGCATCTGTTGCACAGTACTCCTCCCACCCAACAATCTAGCAAAGATAAGCACTAAAAGGCCATACGTCAGCCAGGCACTCATCATCCCGAATGGCGTGGATAAAAACACCCCCAGGGCTTCCAGCAAGTAGGGAATAGGTCGGGGCAGCGGTGTAGGGATCGCCTCAATCTTCCTGATGATCTCGATAATCATGCGGATGTAATCCTCAACGAAGTTCTCAAAGAGGGCTTGCTCCTCTGGGGTCATCTCTTCCGCAAACATCCTCATGTACATCGTCATAAAATTCTCGATCTCCGCAATATCGGCCGCGGTCGATTGGGTCAGGCGGGTGATAAACGTCACGGTCCCGCTCACCGCTCCCACAACAAGGCCAACCACGATCAAAATGACCAGGCCACGCTGAAAAACGTCTGCTGAGGCTTTTAGTGAGTGATAGGCATCATCTCTCAACGTGATTACACTCTTGGTGATGGTAAATAATTCCCCCAACATCACTGACCCCCTTGTGACAGCATACTGCCGAGAAAACTGGCAATGGCGAATCCGCTACAACAGGCCAAAAGCCCGAATAACAAGCAGAGGGTAACCAACGGTAAGAGGGCTGCCCAAAATGCACGCCAGCCCACCAGTTGGTGGGCTGCCTTTAATGCCAGAAAATCGCACACTAGTACCCAAATGCCTACCACGCTACCCAACTGTATGTAAGGCAGAACTTTGACCAGGCCGATTAGGTTAGGAGAAATTGCCAACGCGGTGCAACCCATTGTCCGACCAAGATCGCCAGTGCCGCCCAGCAACCGCGCAAAAAGATGAGCAAGGACGCTGTAGATCACCCAACTGATCATCAGGCCTACTGGAATGAAGATCACGTTCAGGATAGCGCCAGCAGGGTTAGGAGCGAACAGGCTGGCGATACGCCAGCCAAGATCATAGTATTGCTTCATCGGATGGAGAGCCTCTGGCGCTTCCTGCTGAAGCATCTGATACCACTCGCTTTGGGCTATCGTTTCCCAGATCGCCTGCTTCATAGCAGCAAAACTGGGTGTGGATGCCCATTCCAATGTAGTGCCGATAACGCCTACAAATCCCACAAGCACTCCAACAAGAATGACCAACACAAGTCCTTTGCGCAAAGGCTGCTCGTCGTTACTCATCTCGACATAGGCCTCGTCTCGAAGGAAAAGTGCATCGACGCCCAATCGGAGTAGATTGGTTATGGTCTGCATATCAACCCCCTTCTCTTGATCGCTCTAGGCTTGGCAAATCCGCCAATCAATGCACGCCTTTGCTCTGACTGCAAACGGAGGTCACAAAGCGGATACATTATATGTTGACCAAACCTTTTCTACAAATTGGTTGTGAACTCGAAGCAAGAACGCATTAATCCACCGTTTTGCGTGCGGTCAAGTCAGGTTTTTCCTGTAAAATAGGCGACGTAGGTACGCTATGATCAGTACAGCCCTCCTATGTGTTGTACAATGGCAATCCGAGTTCGCGGCGCAGGAGATGCAGTTGTTGCTGCTCCA